>JAJZPK010000146.1 GCA_021811205.1 Pseudomonadota bacterium | reverse complement strand
CCGGCATCCCGGCTGCATCCGGCGACAAGGCAGTCGAAGAGATTCTCGACAGGGTGCTCAAATCCTCGCCGCAGTCCTCTCCCGAAATTTTGGAGGCAGCCGATCTCTTCAGAAAATCCCTGGTCGGGAAGGACTGGAAAAACGTCGAGTCATCGCTCGCGCGCATCTTCCAGGGGCAGGAAACCCGGGCTCCTCTCGCCTGGAATGCCCTGATCCGCGAATTTTTGCGGGTATGGGAAACGAAGCATGCAGGATGGACGACCGCGCAGAAAAGGGACAGCCTGGAAACCGTGCTCGGCAAGTTCGGCGCGAATCCCGACACGCTTTATTCAAAATTGCAGTCGCTGTTCAAATCCTGGTCGGCCAGCGCCGTCTCCGCAGGCGAACTGACCCAAGGGGATGTTGCCGGCGCCGACGAAAAACCGGTGGTCAGGAAGGCGAGCGAGCTCCAGAGCAAGGAAGCCATCGCGGACGTCATGCGCGAACTCCTTGCCCAGGCGCTCTCCATCGGACTGGTATCGCTGCTCTCCCGCGCACCCGACCTTTCCGAAGAGGCGACCAGGCTATCGAAGCGGGCGCGGGAAGCATTCGACGCCAATGCGATCAGCGCGTTGACGACGAGCCTCAAGCAATTCTGGTTCAAGCTGGAAATCAGATCCGGGGACGATGCTGAAATTCACGAGGGGCTCCTGAGGCTCTTGCGCCTCATCGTCGAGAACATCAGCGAAATCGTGATCGACGACCAGTACATGCAGGGGCAAATCGGCGTGGTCAGGGAAATCATTTCCAGCCCGCTCAAGCTTTCGGTTCTGGACGACGCCGAGCGTAGCATCAAGTCGGTGATCTACAAACAGGGCGCGTTGAAGCACAGCATCAACGAGGCCAAATCCAGCCTCAAAAACCTGATATCGAGCTTCATCGACCGGCTCGGGGAATTCTCCGAAAGCACGGGGGGTTACCACAGCAAGATCACCTCCTATTCGGAAAAGCTGAGGCAGTGCGACGACGTCGCCCAATTCACCGCCATCCTCGACGAAGTGCTGAGGGAAACCCGCGCCGTCCAGCTCGACACCCTGCGCTCGAGGGAAGGCATTTTGAATGCGCAGACCAGCGTGAACGAAGCCAACCAGCGCATCATCGAACTCGAATCCGAACTGGAAAGCCTCTCGGAACTCGTCAGGGAAGACCAGCTAACAAGGACCCTCAACCGGCGCGGCATGGAAGAAGCCTTCGAACGCGAGCTTTCACGCTCGAAGCGGCGCAAATCGCCGCTCTGCATCGCAGTGCTGGACATAGACGACTTCAAGAAGCTCAACGACACCCTCGGGCATCAGGCAGGGGACAATGCGCTCGTACATCTTTCGAAAGTCATCAAGGAGACGGTGCGGCCCAACGATGTCGTCGCGCGCTTCGGCGGAGAGGAATTTCTGATCATCCTGCCCGACTCCGATCTGACCGAAGCGGTCCAGGCGATCACCCGCCTGCAGCGCGAGCTGACCAAAAAGATCTTCCTGCACAACAACGAGAAGCGGGTCATTACCTTCAGCGCAGGGGTTGCCCTCAGGGAGCCTGAAGAAACCCAGCACACCCTGATCCAGCGAGCGGACGAAGCCATGTACCAGGCGAAAAAATCCGGCAAGAACCGGGTGGTCGCCGCACCATCCTCGAAGCCTGAAAGCGCATCGTGAAAGGCCCCCTGAATCGTCCCGTTTCCGGTAGACACCTCTCAACCTTAAAATTGAGGCAACCAGGGAGGTGCCATGAGCAGCAAGCGTTCCACAGAAGAATTCAGGATAGAAGCTTGTGAAGCAGATCGCTAGTCGGGGCTGCCCCGCAGGGCTGCCTGGGCCTTGAAATTCGATATGCGATTCCTTCCCGGCCTTTTCATCTCCTGCCCCTCTCTATTCGCGCCGCTCTTCGAGGCCTTGGTTGAGCACGATTATCTCACTGCCCGAACTCCCGGAACCACGTCTTCATGTGCTTTCGCCCAATCAACCAGCATGGACGCAACATCCTTCATCCTGTATTTCGCACGCCATCCCAGTTCCCGGTAAGCTTTGTAGGGGTCTGCACGGCTGACAAGCAACTCGTTGGGGCGCACAAGCGTGGGGTCGAAATCGACATACTCCTGCCAGTCGAGGTCGAAATTGGAGAAAACCTCCGCAACGAACTCGCGCAGGGAATGGGTCTCGCCGGTAGCCACAATATAATCGTCAGGTTCATCTTTCTGCAGCATCAACCACATCGCTTCGATATATTCCGGCGCCCAGCCCCAATCGCGGCGGATATCCAGACTGCCAAGACGCAATCTCTCCTTGCTGCCGTTCGAAATCCTGGATGCGGCATTCAAAATCTTCTTGGTCACGAACCTGTCGGGCCTCAAGGGAGACTCATGATTGAACAGGATTCCGGAGCAGGCATAGAGATTGTAGGCTTCTCGATAATTCGCCACCTCCCAGAAGGCTGCGGCCTTTGCTACAGCGTAGGGGCTTCTCGGACGAAAAGGAGTGGACTCATCTGCTGCGGTTTCACCCGTGTCGCCAAAGCATTCGCTCGATCCCGCGCTATAGAGCCTGATCGGCATATCCAGGAATCGAACCGCCTCGAGCAGATTGAGGGTACCGATGCTGATGCTGTCCATGGTTTCCACCGGTTGATCGAAGGAAAGCCCCACAGAGCTCTGCGCCGCAAGATTGTAGATCTCGTCCGGCCTCACCTGAACCAGGGTCTGCAGGACGCTCCTGAAATCGTTTAGCGACATCGAGACGGTTTTCACCTTGTCCCGAATATCCAGCTTTTCCAGATTGGAAAAAGATGCCGCCTGCGCATCTCTGGATGCGCCGATCACCTCGTACCCCTTTTCAAGCAGGAATTTGGCGAGGTAACTGCCATCCGGTCCAGAAATACCGGCGATCAATGCTCGCTTGGCATCCAGTTTCCCCATTGTCAACTCATTCATTCGTTGTAATCGTGGGCGGAAAAACCGTGCTTTTTGACGAGCTGGTCCCTTTTGGCAGATTTCAGATCTTCCCGCATCATCTCAGAAACCAGTTCCGGGAAAGTGATTCGCGGAACCCATCCGAGTTTTTCTTTCGCCTTTCTGGGATCGCCGAGCAGGGTCTCCACTTCGGCAGGCCTGAAATACCGCGGATCGACCGCGACAATGCACTTTCCTGCCGGGTCGTACCCCTTCTCGTCCACTCCCTTTCCGCGCCATTCGATCTTCAATCCCAACTCGGCAGCCGCAGCATTCACGAAGTCCCGAACCGAATATTGTACCCCTGTTGCGATCACGAAATCCTCGGGCTTTTCCTGCTGCAGCATCAGCCACTGCATCTCGACATAGTCCTTCGCATGCCCCCAGTCCCGCAGAGAATCCAGATTTCCAAGATACAGGCAGTCCTGCAGCCCGAGGCTGATCCGGGCCAGTGCCCTTGTGATCTTTCGTGTCACGAAAGTCTCGCCCCGGACGGGGCTCTCGTGATTGAACAAAATCCCATTGCAGGCGTATATCCCGTAAGCTTCCCTGTAGTTCACCGTGATCCAGTATGCATAGAGCTTCGCCACCGCATAGGGGGAACGGGGATAGAATGGGGTAGTTTCCTTCTGGGGAATTTCCTGAACCAGGCCATAGAGTTCGGAGGTGGACGCCTGATAAAAACGGGTTTTCTTCTCCAGCCCCAGTATCCTGATCGCCTCAAGTATCCTCAAGGCACCCAATGCATCTGAATTCGCGGTGTATTCGGGCTCCTCGAAGGAAACCGCCACATGACTTTGCGCCGCGAGGTTGTAGATTTCGTCCGGCTGAACCTTCTGGATGATTCTGACCAAGCTTGAAGAATCGGTCATGTCTCCGTAATGGAGAAAGAAGCGGACATCCTTTTCATGGACATCCTTGTGCAAATGATCGATCCGGGCAGTATTGAAAAGCGAGGCGCGACGCCTGATACCATGCACTTCATAACCCTTGCCCAGCAACAATTCGGCAAGATAGGCGCCGTCCTGCCCCGTCACCCCTGTGATCAGTGCAACTTTCTTCATAAATTTGTTCCCTAAATCAAAGTTCCGAGTTCATTTTCGACCGTACTCATCGTCGAAGCGCACGATATCATCCTCACCCAGATATTCTCCGCTTTGCACCTCGATCATCACAAGATCGGTGATTCCTGGATTGGCAAGCCGGTGCCGGTGCCCCGAGGGGATGTAGGTCGACTCGTTGGTTCTGACGAGCATGGTGTTTTCATTATTGACGATACTGGCAGTGCCGCTGACCACGATCCAGTGCTCGCTTCTGTGGTAATGCATTTGCAGGGACAGCGATGCTCCTGGCTTCACCACGATGCGCTTGATTTTGAAATTCTGGCCTTCCTCGAGCACCGTGTAGCTTCCCCAGGGACGAAACATCGTGCGATGCAGTTTGTGGCTCTCATGCCCCATGCTCTTCAATTGCCCGACTACCTTCTTCACGTCCTGGGCATGATCCCGGTCCGCCACCAGAAGCGCATCAGGGGTATCGACGATCAGCAGGTTGTCGACTCCTATCGCAGCGACCATCTTTCCTTCACTCTGGATGTAAGTATCCGAAACATCCAGAAGCAGCGCCTCGCCGAGAACCCTGTTGCCCGCAGCGTCTGGAGAGACCAGATCGCTCACCGCATTCCAGGAGCCGATATCGCTCCAGCCGAAGTCGGACGGCACCACGGCCACCGCATCAGATTTTTCAAGCACCGCATAATCGAAGGAATTGTCGGGAACTTCAGAAAAAGTATCAGGATCGATTTCGGTCATGGCACCATTCCTGCCGGTAGCTTCCCAGCACTTGACTGCAGCGGCATGAATATCAGGGGCGTGCACCTCGAATTCCTTGATGACCGTTCCCGCAGAGAAGCAGAATATGCCTGAATTCCAGAGGTAATTTCCGGACGCCACATACTCCCGAGCCCTGTCGAGAGACGGTTTTTCGACGAATCGGCTCACCATCCCCGATCCCGCATCCGCCCCGGGCTCCCCACATTCGATGTAGCCGAATCCGGTTTCTGGAAAACCCGGAGTGATGCCGAAGGTCACCAGACGCCCCTGCCTTGCGAGTTCGGAAGCCTTGCTCACTGCAATCCGGAAAGCATCGACATCTTCGACCAGGTGGTCTGCCGGCATGGCGAGAATCAGGGTTTCACCGCCATACCTCGCAGCCACATCCAGGGCGCCGAGAATAACTGCAGCCGCCGTGTTCCTGCCGAAAGGCTCGAGGAGATAGGTGTCAGCAACCTTCGGGCAGGATTTCTTCGCTTCAAGATACTCGTCCCGGCTCTTGAAATAGTATTCCCGATTGGTGATCGTCAATATCTCGGAAACTCCTTCAAGGGACGCAGCCCTGGAAAACGTTTTGGCCAGAAGGCTTTCCCCATCTGGCAGCTTCATAAAGGGCTTGGGGTGGGATTCGCGGGATACCGGCCACAGACGGGACCCGGAGCCGCCGGAAAGAATCAGTGGAATGATCATTTCGCTCATGTGGTCTTTATAAATCCGCTCCTTATATCTGCAGGAGGATCGATATGCGAACATGTTAAGGGATGTTGCAAGTGTACCTTGACACAAGTAGGATGTCATCACCGAATCCGGGTTGCCGTCCCGCCCAGGGATTAGCTGCCCAATTGATATTCACATGGCTGAAAAACCATATGGAAGAGCGTCGATGACAAGCGAAGAGATTTCATTCAATGTCAGCCAACATCCCCTTCACACCTTCCCCAGAAACTCATTCTGGCATGCGCTACACCACTTCGCGCACTCCCCAGAAATATGCGAACGGCTGTATCTCGATCCTTCCCCTGCGGGACAGGAAGATATCGAGATTGCCAGCCGCCTGCTTGCTTCCTACCATGCGATGGTAAGCAATGAGTCGAAACACATTGCCCCCATAGACCAACCACACTCTGGTATTTGGGAAATGGTCAAACACGAATTCCATGGCGAATTTTACCGCCTCATGGCAGAAGGCGACATTACTGGTTTCGCATCTTTCATGCGAAACGGGTTACGCACCGGATTAGGATACGGCCTGGGCACGGGGCCTGGCGCCTTCAAGGCGATGTCGGTCGCAGGAGAAGCCAGGGAAGCCAGCGTGCTTTTGTTGCTTGATCGCTTGGCATCCCTGGCCGAGGCAATCGGCGCCCTTCCGCATGAAAACCCCGAGCAGGGACGATACGGAGAGAACATCGCAATTAGCGCGACGGAACTGGTCGATCGTATCGAATCCACAGTGGGTGCCCGCATCGGGCGACCACCTGTTATCGGCGAGTTTGGTCTCTTTGTAGACGGGCAAATAATCGACCCACGCGTTCCCGATGACGTTTACACTAGCTGGCGCATGCGCGAAATTGCATCGACATTCGGATTGTCTAATTTTTGCGAGATAGGCGGGGGGCTCGGCGGAACAGCTTTACAGACAATTCGCTTAGGCGTACCCCGCTACACGATCATCGACATTCCCTCAGTAAGCATGATGCAAGGCTGGTTCTTGCTGAAAGCGCTGGGGAAAGACGCTGTGTGTCTGTATGGAGAGCCTGATATTG
>JAJZPK010000145.1 GCA_021811205.1 Pseudomonadota bacterium | reverse complement strand
CGGCATTTCGACGACGACATGGCACCCGACGATATGCGGATAGAATTGCCCGAGTTTGTCGACCTTTTCACGGATATGGGCATCTACCGCTGCCGATTCAGGTATATCCCTTGTCGTGATTTGAAGTGGTCTTTGCATGATGAACTCCTTTCCCCTTCAATTCATTTCTAGGGGAAAAGCCGGGCGAATTCAAGCTTGCAAGCATCGAATATTTGTTCTATCTTCAGCGCTCATGACCGGAACACTCTACCTTGTCCCTTCCCCGCTCGGTGAAGGCCCCCTGGATACCATCCTGCCTCAGGACGTGCTGGCGCGCATTGCCGATCTTTCCTGCTTCATCGTCGAGCATCCGAAATCCGCAAGGCATTTTCTCAAGCGCTGCAAAACGAAAATTCCCTTGCAGCAGATCGAATTCCACGTCCTTGACGAACATACTTCCAAGATGGAGATCGAAGCGCTTCTTTCGCCGCTTCTGGGTGGACGGGATGTCGGACTGATTTCGGAAGCGGGATGCCCTGCCGTGGCCGACCCTGGATCTGATCTCGTCGCGCTCGCCCACAAGAAAGGCATCAGGGTCGCGCCGCTCGTCGGCCCCTCTTCCATTCTGCTTTCCCTGATGGCTTCAGGGCTCGGCGGGCAACGCTTTTGTTTCCACGGCTATCTCCCTGTCGAAAAAGCGGACCTGGAAAAGAAGATCATGGCCATCGAAAAGGCGTCCAGAGAATGGGATGAGACCCAGATCTTCATCGAGACGCCTTACCGGAACAAGCGCCTCCTGGATGCGCTCATCGAAAACTGCCGGGGGGACACTCAACTCTCGATCGCGACCGATCTCACCCTTGAGACGGAATCGATCGTGACGAAACCGATCAGAAGCTGGAAGGGAGCCGAACTGGACAAGCGCCCTTCCGTGTTTCTGATCAAGGCCTAGCGCAAGTCCATCGACTGCATGAAGACGCCTGCCATGCTGACGCCGAATTTCTTGGCAAAGCGCAGCGCGAGGTTTTCCTTGGGCGAATAGTCGACGATCTGCTCGGCGCCTATGACCTGCCTCGCGACAGAATCGGTCGTGCCATACGCATCTGCCAGTCCCATCGAAATGCTTTTTTCTCCCGTCCAGACGAGTCCGCTGAACAGGTCAGGCGCATCCTTCAGGCGATTTCCCCTGCCCACCTTCACCGCATGGATGAATTGCTTGTGGATATCTTCCAGCATGCCGAGCGCATAGGCCTTCTGCTTGTCGCTCATCGGAGAAAAAGGATCGAGAAACCCCTTGTTCACGCCTGCGGTCAGGAGCCTCCTCTCGACGCCCAGCTTCTGCATGGTGCCGGTGAACCCGAATCCGTCCATCAATACGCCGATCGAGCCGACTATGCTCGCCTTGTCGACGAATATCTTGTCGGTTGCAACCGCGATGTAATAGGCGCCAGATGCGCACATATCGCCGACCACGGCATAGATGGGAATCTTGGGATAGCGCTTTCTCAGCCTGGTGATCTCGTCGTTGATCTGGCCCGCCTGCACCGGGCTTCCGCCCGGGCTGTCGATCTGCAGGATCACCCCTTTGGTGTCCTTGTCCTTGAACGCATCGTCCAGACTTTCATTGATCTGCTCGGCTCCTGCAGGCGTGTTGGCGGCGATCGGCCCGTTGAGCTCGATCAGCGCGGTATGCTTGCCGGAAAATTTGGGGCTGATCTCGCTGTTCCCCCGATAGGCGAGATAAAGAAGCGAGAAAAGGAAAATGAAGGCCAGCAGCTTGAAGAAGATGCCCCAGTGCCTCGCTCTTTTTTGCTCCTGGAGAACGGAAAAGGCCAATTTTTCGAGCGTATCTCTTTCCCAGTTTTCAGACATGGGCTTCCCTCCTTTCAAACCATGACCGCAATTCGGAAAAATCGTTCAGGCAGGCGAGCGGTTCAAGTGCCATCAATGCGCTCTGAGGATGGGCGCCGTGGCAAAGCGCGAGTGATTCGACGCCCGCGTTGGCGGCCATCTGCAGATCGTGCGTGGTGTCGCCGATCATCACGGTTTTTTCAGGGTTGGCGCCCAGCCTTTCCATCAATTCGAGAAGCATGGCGGGATGGGGCTTGGAAAGCGATTCGTCGGCGCAGCGGCTCGCATTGAAAAAATGGCCCAAGCCTGATGATTGAAAGGCGGAATCCAGACCGCGCCTGCTCTTGCCTGTCGCGACAGCAAGCATGTAGCCGGAGTCCTTGAGGTATTCAACGGTCTCCTGCGCACCCTCGAAAAGATGGATGCCCTCATCAACCGCCTTCAGATAATGGTGCCGATAGCAGTCGGCGAGCCTTGCACAATCCTCGCGCTTTGCATCCGGAAAAAGATGGGCCATCGCCTCCATCAGACCGAGCCCGATGATGTGCCGCGCATCGTCCGGAGACGGCGCAGGAAAACCCGCATCGATGCTCGCCGCCTGTATCGAATTGACGATGGCGCTGGCCGAATCCATGAGCGTTCCATCCCAGTCAAATACTATTAAATCATAATGTTGTTTCATCTATTTCATGTGTTCCATTAAATTATGAAATGCTTCGGGAAGCTGCGATTCGATCATGATCGCCCTGCCTTCGGGATGATTGAATTTTATCCTTGCCGCATGAAGATACATTCTTTTATAGCCCGCCCTCGAAATTTCACGGTTCAGGGCTTCATTGCCGTATTTCGTGTCACCGACGATGGGAAAGCCAAGATGCGCCAGATGCACCCTGATCTGATGGGTCCTGCCCGTCTTGAGGTCGGCTTCCAGCAGGCTTGCCTTGTCTTGCTGCTCCATCAGGGTGAAAACCGTCCTGGAAGGCAATCCTTCAGGATTCACGCTTACCCGTCTCTCGCCAGACTCGGTGAGGTACTTGTGAAGCGGCAGCCTCACATCCTGCTTCCGATTCTGCCACTTGCCTGCCACAACGGCAAAGTAGAATTTTTCAATGGTCCCTTCCCTGATCTGACGGTGCAATTCGACAAGAGCAGAGCGCTTTTTCGCGATCAGGAGTACGCCAGAAGTATCTCGGTCCAGCCTGTGCACAAGCTCGAGGAACCGGGCATCCTTGCGGCTCGCACGCAATTGCTCGATCACACCAAAGCTCACGCCGCTTCCGCCGTGCACGGCCACGCCTTCCGGCTTGTCGATCGCGATCAGGTATTCGTCCTCGAACAGGATGGGCATGGCAAAATCAGGCAGCCTTCTCTCCTTCCTTTCGCTGACCCTGATGGGCGGGATGCGCAAAATATCCCCTTCGAGCAGCCTGTAGGCAGCATCGACCCGTTTGCTGTTGACCCTGATTTCGCCGCTCCTCAGGATGCGGTAGACATGACTTTTCGGCACCCCTTTCAGACGGGAAAACAGATAATTGTCAATGCGCTGCCCGGCATCTTCTTCCGCCACGATCTGTCTTGTGACAGATTCTTTGCATGGATCACTCATTTTGCTTATACTTGACTATCTTTTAGGATTTGCATTCGCATCCTTGAAGAGCGCTCCAAACGAAGCGCCACCGAATTTTTTGGAACCATGGTTAAGTTCGCTCACCAGGCAAAGTAGCGATAATAATTGATTTGCGCGCTCAAGGCACGTCACCCCCTTCCCTAAAAGGGCTTTGCAACTCCGACTCTGAATCATGAATTCCGTATAGAAATCTGATGTCTGGCAGCGCAGGAAGTTGCGCAGGACACCCGTGTCATGAGCGCGGGAGAAAATAAATAATGAAACGCATGTTGTTCAATGCGACCCAGGCCGAAGAACTCAGGGTCGCGATAGTGGATGGTCAGAAGCTGATCGACCTGGACATAGAATCATCTGGAAAGGAACAAAGAAAAAGCAACATTTACAAGGGCGTCATCACCAGAATAGAGCCCAGTCTTGAAGCCGCTTTCGTCGATTACGGCGGCGAGCGGCACGGCTTTCTTCCCTTCAAGGAAATCGCGAAAAGCTATTTCCAGGGGGAAACCTCGGACGTTGGACGCGCCAGGATCCAGGATGTCCTGAAGGAAAAGCAGGAAGTCATCGTCCAGGTCGACAAGGACGAGCGCGGCACGAAGGGCGCTGCGCTTACAACCTACATCAGCCTGGCAGGACGCTATCTCGTCCTGATGCCCAACAACCCCAGGGGCGGCGGCGTCTCCAGGAGGATAGAAGGCGAAGATCGCAACGAACTGCGCGACATCATGGCGCAGCTCGACACGCCCCACGGCATGAGCATCATCGCCAGGACGGCCGGGATCGGAAGGTCGCTCGAGGAACTGCAATGGGACCTCAACTACCTGCTGCAGCTGTGGACTGCGATCGAGAATGCATCGAAACTGCAGAGCGGCGCCTTCCTGATCTATCAGGAAAGCAGCCTGGTCATCCGCGCAATCCGCGACTATTTCAACCAGGACATCGGCGAAATCCTGATCGACACGGAAGACATCTATCAGCAGGCCAAGCAGTTCATGAGCCACGTGATGCCAGCCAACGTCAACCGGGTCAAGTATTACAGCGACGACATTCCCCTTTTCTCGCGTTTCCAGATCGAACACCAGATCGAAACCGCCTATTCGCGCACCGTCACCCTGCCATCCGGAGGCGCGATCGTGATCGACCATACCGAAGCGCTCGTCTCGGTCGACGTCAATTCGGCGAGAGCCACCAAAGGTGCGGACATCGAACACACCGCCTTCAACACCAATCTGGAAGCCGCCGACGAGATCGCCAGGCAGTTGAGATTGCGTGATCTGGGTGGCCTCATCGTGATCGACTTCATCGACATGGAAAGCGGCAAAAACCAGCGGGAAGTCGAAAACAGGTTGAGGGACGCACTGAGGCACGATCGCGCGCGCGTCCAGACAGGCAAGATATCCCGCTTCGGGCTGCTCGAACTTTCTCGCCAGCGGCTCCAGCCCTCTCTCGGCGAGTCGAGCCACATGCCCTGCCCGCGCTGCCACGGCACGGGCCATATCAGAGGAATCGAGTCATCCGCCCTTCACATCCTGAGGATCATCCAGGAAGAAGCGATGAAGGACAACAGCGCGCTGGTGCGCGCGCAGGTTCCAGTGGACGTCGCAACGTTCCTGCTCAACGAAAAAAGGGCTGACATCCACGCGATCGAATCGAGGCTCAGGGTGGGCGTCGTACTGATCCCGAACATGCACATCGAGACCCCCAACTACACGATCACCCGTATCCGACACGACGAAATCGGTTCGAGCGAATCCGCTGCAAGCTACCAGCTCGTCGAAAAGCCGCTGGAGGAAGTCGTGGGAGAACCTTCAAGGGAAGCAAAACCCAGACAGGAAGCTGCCGTGAAAGGCATCACGCCCGATCAGCCCGCGCCGGTCGCGGTGAAGGTCGAAGAGAAAAAGCCTACCTTCTTCGAGAAGATGTTCTCTTGGTTCAGGACCGAGGAAGCGCCCGCACCGAAAATCCAGCCCAAACCTGTACCGGCCAGGGAAAAACCACAGCGCCAGGCGCAGCAAAAACCCCAGCATCGCCAGGCACAGCAGAAGCCGCGCCCCGAGCGCGAGAGGCCGGAAAAGCAGGAAAAGCCTGTCCTGGCAGCAGAGCCTGTCGAAAAGCCGATCGAAGAGAAGCGCGAAGGAGAAGTCAGAGGCAAGCGGCGCCGCGGCAGGAGAGACAGATCCAGGGGGGAACGTCAGGAGTCGATGACTACCCAGCTCGAAGCGACCATCGAATATGCAAGGCCGAAGACGATCGAGGCAACTATCGAATACGCGAAGCCCAGGGGGCGAGGCAGGCAGGATAAAGCCCCTGCCAGCATAGAAGCGATCATCGAGTACGCGAAGCCTCAGGCAGCCGCCGTCGAATACGCGAAGCCCAAAGCAGCAGCAAAGCCGAAGCCATCCAGGAAAGCGGCTGCCGAAGAACCGCTCCTGCAGCAGGTTGAAACGAATCCAGAAAAGGTCGAAATGACTTCTGCCGAGGCCGACTTCGAAAAGGCGAGGACTCAGCCCAGACGCCGCAGGACGCGCAATATCGCGCCCATCGAGGCCCAGGAACCCCTGATGCAGGTGGAGACGAAACGCGCAGAATGAGCTTCAGCGGGCTGCCAGAATGGCCTGAAGCAGCCCGCTTGATGCGCTTTCTATCCGGTCGAGCACGATCTCGAATCCTTGCTGCCCGCCGTAATAGGGATCCGGCACTTCCTTGTCTGGAAATTCGCTGGAATACTCCATGAAGAGCATCGCCTTGGCTTCGAGCTCCGGGCCTGCGATGCGCTTCAATATCGAAAGATTGTCCCTGTCCATCGCC
This sequence comes from Pseudomonadota bacterium, assembly GCA_021811205.1. The sequence continues at coordinate 332 of JAJZPK010000145.1, read as the reverse complement.
AGAATATGGTCGAACTTCAGGAAATCCTCCTTGCCGACCTGCCTTGCCCGCAGTGAACTCATGTCGTAGCCTCGGCTCATCGCCGCGCGCATCGAACGCCCGTCCGGAGGATTGCCGATGTGGTAAGCGTGCGTGCCTGCCGAATCGATATGAAACCTTGCGGAGACGCCTGCCTCTTCGACCTTGCGCCTGAATACCGCCTCCGCAGTGGGAGAGCGGCAGATGTTGCCCATGCAGACGAACAATACGTTTGTTTTTTCCATTTACTTCAGAGTGTTAATATTTCAATTGATTATAACAGAAGGAGGCCTGCATGAATTCCCTCATGGGCG
>JAJZPK010000144.1 GCA_021811205.1 Pseudomonadota bacterium | reverse complement strand
AATCGGGCAAATTAAACCTCGTGACGCAGGTGAATGCCGTAGTTGGGGCCATCCATAAGGAATACGAGATGGCGAAAGCCAATGAGATTGCTGCAGAGCAGGCCCAAGGGCGGATGAGATCGGATATCCAGAACATGAGCAAGAAGGAATTCCAGCTCAATGTGTTGCAAAGGGATGTCGATAGCAACAGGCAACTCTACGACCTCTTCATGAATCGCGCCAAGGAAACGAATATCGGGGCCGACCTGCAGTCGACTGTGGCCAGGATCATCGATTCGGCGATCCCTGCCGATTTCCCTGTCAAGCCGAAGAAGAAGCTGATTGTCGCCTTGGCCGTTCTGTCCGGAATTTTCCTCGGGACCCTGCTTGCCTTTTTGCTCGAATACCTGGACAACACGGTAAAGAGGGGCGAGGACGTGGAGAAAAAACTTGGGAGCAACCTGCTCGGTATGGTGGGCATCATCGACAAAGGAGAGCCTGCCAGGAACTTCATCGAGGATCCGAATTCCGAATTTTCGGAAGAGATGCGCTCCATCCGGACCGGCGTGCTGCTTTCCTCGCTCGATGCGCCGCACAAGGTGCTGATGGTGACTTCCAGCATTCCCCAGGAGGGCAAATCCACTCTTTCAATGAACCTTGCCTTTGCGCTCGGACAGATGAAGAAAGTGCTGTTGATCGATTCGGATCTCAGACGTCCTTCCCTGGGGAAAACGCTGAGCGACGATCCCAATGCGCCGGGACTGCTCGAATATTTGGCTGGCAGCGCACAGATTTCGGCATGCATCCACAGAACAAGCGATCCGAATGTTTTCCTGATGCCATCCGGAAAATTGATGACCAATCCGCTCGAGCTGCTTTCGTCCAGACGCTTCGGCGAACTCGTCGGAAGGCTCAAGGAAATTTACGACATGATCGTGATCGATTCGCCTCCCGTGGCTGCAGTGAGCGATGCGCTCGTGCTTTCCAAGCATGCCGACGCCGTCATCTATGTTGTCAAGGCCGACGATACATCGAGCAAACTGGCGCTCTCCGGCATCAAGCGGTTGCGCGAAATCAATGCACCCGTTCTCGGCGTGGTGCTGAATAGGGTCGACCTGAAGGAGGTCAGGGAATATGGCTACGGTTACCGTTATGCACCAGCATGAAGCCATGATCGATCTGCACTGCCATTTCCTTCCAGGAATCGACGACGGGCCGGCTTCACTCGAAGAAGCATTGGCATTGGCGCGGTGTGCTTCCGAAAGCGGGACAGCCAGAGTGGTGCTGACCCCGCACATCCATTGCGGCAGGTATGAGAATGATCTGGATTCGATTCGGACGGTTTTCGAACGATTTAGCGAGGCGCTGCAAGAAAGGGGGATACCGCTCGAGGTCGATTTCGCTGCGGAAGTGAGGATGGGGCCGGAGATCATCGAGATGGTCGAAAACGAGAAAATTCCTTTTCTTGGCATGCTGGACGGTTACAGGTTGCTCCTGATCGAGATGCCCCACAGCCATATTCCGCTTGGGAGCGAGAAGATGGTGAACTGGCTCATGGTGCGCAAGATCCGTCCTGTGATCGCGCATCCCGAAAGAAACAAGGAGGTCATGCGGGATGCTTCGAAGATCGCGCCATTTGTACAGATGGGATGTTTGCTTCAGGTCACGGCAGGTTCCGCATCTGGCAGCTTCGGGCCGCATTGCCGCGATGCATGCACCCGCCTTTTCGAATCGGGATGGGTTTGGGCGATGGCATCCGACGCGCACAATCTCGCGCACCGTCCTCCCCAACTCGACTCCGGGCGTCGAGCGGCCGAGAGAATCGTCGGGAAGGATGCGGCCTGGGCGATGGTGCATGACAATCCTGCTTCTATCCTCGGGTGTCATCCTGCCTAACAGGATCGTTTTCCTGTCGGCTCTTTTCCTCGCTGTCATGATCGTCCTGGTAGCGAGAATGGGCATTGCCGAACTTTATTCGCTGCGCCCGAATGGCCCGATGGACGAGAGGCCGGCAGCAAGCATTCCCAATCTTGGCGATGCATCGAAATCGGTCGATATCGCATTGAGGCTCGATCCGCTCAATCCTAACGACAGGCTGGAGCGGGCGCGTATCGATTACAGGATGGCAGCAGGGAGCGGAAAGGACAAGCATGCGCTGTTCGACGATGCGTTATACCAGGCGAGGCGATCGATCAGGTTGAGGCCTACATCCCCTTACAGCTGGTCCACCCTGCTGCGGATCAAGGCAGACATGGGCGAAGTCGATGGCGAATTCATGACCGCGCTCGATAGTGCCGTCATGCTCGGCCCCTGGGAAGAAGAGACGCAGCGCATGGTCGCCGAAGCTGGGCTTGATGTCTGGTCGAAGCTTTCCATGCATGGAAAAATGGCGGTTCTGGAAGATATCAAGCGAGGGATGAGGCGGCAGGCTCCAGAAATGATCAGGATCGCGCTCGATGAGAAATGCCGCATCAGAGGACATGACTGTCGCTGATACTACCCGGTACGGAGAACGCCTTTTCATGGCGTTTCTATTTTTTCTGATCTGGATTCCGCTACCCGTTGGCAGCAACCGGCCTTGGGCCTGGTCCATCCTGGAAATCTGGATCTATGCGCTCTCGGTGGCCTGGCTCTGGGGATATGAAAGGGGCGTAGTCGCGATTCCCCATTCCTTCATCAAGGCAAGGCCGGTATTAATGCTGCTGTTCTTATGGCTCGCCTACTGCGCATTTCAGCTTTTGCCGCTGCCCGCCGCAATGGTCGCGCTGCTTTCTCCGGAAGCTGCGAAAATGCATGCACTGGCAGGGAGCACGGGATGGTTTCCGCTTTCAGTCGACATCCATGCAAGCCTGGATGCATGGCTCAAGAGCCTCGCCTATGCGCTCGCTTTCGCTCTTGCGCTGCTCCTCGTGACCGACAGAAGGCGGCTCGAGTCGCTGGCCAAGACGCTCGTATTCAGCGGGCTTTTTCAGGCCTTCTATGGTGCATTCATGACACTCTCCGGGCTTGAATATGGTTTCTTCATCAAGAAATTCGCCTATATCGGCAATGCGACGGGCACTTTCGTCAGCCGCAACCATTTCGCAGGCTACCTCGAGATGTGCCTCTCGTGCGGCATGGGACTCATGATTGCCAACTTGGATGGAAGGATAACGCAAAAAAGCGGCAGGCAGCGGCTGCGGGATTTCATGCAACTCCTCCTTGGGAAGAAATTCAGATTGAGGCTTTTTCTAGCAGTGATGGTGATTGCCCTGGTGCTCACCCATTCCAGAATGGGCAATACCGCTTTCTTTTCGAGCATGATCGCCGCTGGTGGCTTGAGTTTGGCGCTTTCGAAGCGAGCTCCGCGCTCGATGGTGATTCTCATCGCGAGTCTTGTCGTGATCGACATCGTCATCGTCGGAACCTGGTTCGGCGTAGAGAAGGTGGTGGCGAGACTGGAGAGCACGTCCATAATGCACGATGCGGACAGAATAGACGTCAGCGAGAATGCCTTGAGGCAATGGAAAGACTATTATCTTTTCGGGTCCGGAGGAGGAAGTTTCTATGCTGTTTTTCCTCGATACCGGAGCGGGGATATCGCTGCTTTCTTCGATCATGCGCATGACGACTATGTCGAGTTCGCATCTGAATACGGTTTCTTCGGCATGCTGATTCTCGCATCCATCGTGATCGCTTCTTTTGCAGCTGCGCTGGAGGCGCAATTCAGACGGCGTGATCCATTGATGAGGGGAATGGCTTTTTCATCAACGATGGGAATTGTCTCGCTGATGATCCACAGCTTTGTCGATTTCAATCTCCAGATCCCGGCGAATGCCGCCACTTTCATGGTGATTCTGGCACTCGGGTGGATTGCGCGCAATCTCGAGTCCCATTAAGGTAGAATACTTTTTTGAATTCTGGAGTTTGATGGATGAAACTGTCGGTGGTGGGAACGGGTTATGTGGGTCTCGTGACAGGGGCATGCTTTGCCGAGATGGGAAACGTCGTGACCTGCGTGGACATCGACGAAGTCAAGATCGAGAATCTGAAGAAAGGAATTCTGCCGATTTACGAGCCCGGGCTCGATGAGATCGTCAAGAACAATTACAGGGAAGGTCGATTGAAGTTCACGACTTCCCTTCCCGATTCGCTGGAAGGGGCTCAAGCCTGCTTCATCGCGGTGGGCACGCCCCCCGGGGAGGACGGTTCGGCCGACCTGCAGTACGTGCTGGCTGTGGCGCGCGAGATCGGAGCGAATCTGAAGGACTACTGCGCGATCGTGGACAAGTCGACGGTGCCTGTAGGCACAGCCGAAAAGGTGAGGGCGGCGGTCCAGATGGAGCTGGATGCGCGCGGGTCTGCCGTTCCCTTCGACGTGGTGAGCAATCCGGAATTCCTGAAGGAAGGGGCGGCGGTGGAGGATTTCACGCGTCCGGACAGGATCGTGGTGGGATGCGACAGCGATAAGTCGGTGGAAGTGATGAGGGAGCTTTATGCGCCTTTCACCCGCAACCATGAGCGCCTGGTGCTGATGGGCGTCAAGGAAGCCGAGATGACGAAATATGCGGCGAATGCGATGCTGGCGACCAAGATTTCCTTCATGAACGAGGTTGCGAATCTGTGCGACAGGATGGGAGTCGATGTCGAGAAGGTCAGGGTGGGGATCGGGTCGGACGCGAGGATAGGCTATTCGTTCATCTATCCGGGGTGCGGTTACGGCGGCTCCTGTTTTCCTAAGGACGTGAAGGCGCTGGTGAGCATGGCGAAAGAGAACGGCCTGGAGCCCCTGGTCCTGAATGCGGTTGAAGCGCGCAATTACGAGCAGAAGCGCTATCTTTCAAGGAAGATCGAGGCGCATTTCGGGAAAGACCTTGCAGGCAAGACCTTCGCCCTTTGGGGGCTCGCCTTCAAGCCCAAGACCGACGACATGCGTGAAGCGTCCAGCATCGTGTTGCTCGAATACCTGCTTGAAAATGGGGCGAAAGTTCGCGCCTACGATCCGGTTGCGATGGAAGTGGCGAGGCGCGAGTTGCCGAAAGCCTGGTTCGATTCCGGCAGGCTCGAATTCGTCAATCACCAGTACGATGCGTTGATGGGGGCGGATGCGCTGGTGTTGGTGACCGAATGGAAGGCCTTCAGGACGCCGGATTTCTCCTTTATGGAAGAAGTGATGAAGGGCAAGGTGATTTTCGACGGGCGCAACGTCTTCGATCCGGAAAAGGTCAGAAAGCTCGGATTTGCCTATTACGGCGTGGGGCGCTGAACGAGCACGAGCTTTGACCCGATGCGCAGGGCTTTTGCGGATTTTATCCGGTTCTTCATCATGATTTCGGAGGGCTTCATCCCGAAACGGTGGGCGATGCCGTTCAAGGTATCCCCTTTTCGCACTGCATAGACGACCTGCCGCGCATGCGCCTTCTCTGATGGCGGCGGAAGCGACGCTAGGCTGCTTTCGAATTCGTCGGCCTTGTCTGCTGGAACCAGAATGGATTTTGCATTCCTGGCTGTCCAGGTTGTTCCCTTGATCCCGGGGTTGAGCAGCGAAAATTCGGATTCGGATATGCCAGTGATGCGGGAAGCAGACCTGAGGTCGAAATCTTTGCCTGCTTTGACGCTGGCGAAATAGGGTTCGTCTGGTATGGGGGAGAGATCGACGCCGAATTTTTCCGGCTCGTTCAGCACATTTCTCAAGGCGAAAAGCTTGTCGTAGAAAAGACGCGTTTCCCTGGGCAGGGTGAGCATGGAAATGTCCGTTTCCAGCCCCTTTTGCCTGTTGTTGTTGAGTGCACGCAAAAGCGTGCCTTCGCCTGCATTATAGGCTGCAAGGGCAAGCGGCCAGTCGCCGAAAAGATCATGAAGATGGGAAAGGTAATCGAGTGCCGCGCGAGTGGCTGCGACGATATCCCGTCTTCCATCGTATTTTTCATTCGAATGCAGTCCGAAATGTTTGCCCGTACCCGGAAGAATCTGCCAGATGCCGGCCGCATGGTAACGCGAGTAGACGAGCGGGTTGAATCCGCTTTCTATCATGGGTACGAGTGCGATCTCGCTCGGCATGCCCCTTTTTTGCACTTCGCTGACGATGTAGTAGAGATAGCGCTTCGCGTTGTCCGCAATGTTCTCGATATTTTGCGGATGGTCGGCATACCAGGCTTCCTGCTTTTCTACGCCGCTGGAGTCTTCCGGTGCGGGCAGGGAAAAACCACCTCTCAGGTTGTTCCACAGATCTTCCGCTGCATGTGCGCCGATCAGCCAGAATGAAAGCAGGAGGGCGGCGAACAGCTTCATTTAAACCCATTCTTCCAAATTCGCAGCACTTCGAAAACAGACGCATCCCCATCGAGCTGCCTGCCCGCATGCCGTTGCGCGCATTGCGCAACTTCCGGGACGCCGCAACGCAAAAAGGGATTGGTTCCTTTCTCGAGACCGATCGTCGAGGGCAGGGTAGGCAAACCGCTTTTGCGCAATTGTAAGGACTCCATCTCGCGATTCAGAATCGCTTCATTATAAGGCTCGACCGCCTTCGCAAAGCGGATATTGGCCAAGGTATATTCGTGCGCGCAATAAACGCGCGTGTTTTCAGGAAGACTTGAGAGCTTCTCCAGGGATGAGTACATCTGTTCCATGGTGCCTTCGAACACCCTGCCGCATCCGCAACCGAAAAGCGTGTCCCCGCAGAAAAGCGTGTCGTTGCCATAATAGGCGACATGTCCGTGCGTGTGCCCCGG
>JAJZPK010000143.1 GCA_021811205.1 Pseudomonadota bacterium | reverse complement strand
CTTTCGGAAACAAGCTCAAACAGAATCTCGACATGTCTTCACTGGATGGCCTGATCGGGGAAATGCTCACCGATACGGAAAGCATGCGCGGCAGCATGCTGACCCTGCAGCATGAGCTCAAGCAGAGCAGGCAGGAGGTCGAAAAGTTGCATCAAGAACTGGAGTCGGCCAAAGGAGAAGCATTGATCGATCCAATGACCGGTATTCTCAATCGGCGAGGATTCGAAAAAGCGGTTTCGCATATTCTCAAACAGGAAAATTTTTCAGGCAAGGAAATCAGCCTGCTGATGGTGGACATCGATAATTTCAAGGCCATCAATGACAACTTCGGTCATCTGGTCGGGGACAAGGTAATCAAGGCCGTCGCCGATATGCTGAAATCCAAGATAAGGGGACAGGACTTTGTCGCCAGGCTGGGGGGGGAGGAATTCGCAGTACTGCTTCCCGATACCCCGGCTCAAGGCGGGTTCAGCGTTGCGGAACATATCAGGAAAGGCATAGAATGCGGCAGAATTCGCTCCATCGATTCGAACAAGCCGCTGGGGGTGGTTACCGTTTCCATTGGCGTTGCCTCCCTCGATCAGGGCGACTTCACGGATATGATGAACAAGGCCGACAAGGCATTGTATGCATCCAAATCCTCAGGCAGAAACAGAACGACGATACACGCCGATTGATTTCAATCGGTTCCATTTGTTACAATAATATTGCAATGGCAAACCTGCTCGAAAGTCAGGGGCGCAAAGTTTTCGGTCTAAAGGGTTTTCCCCCAGGATAGCGAGACTGCCGAGATTCACTCTTCGTATCTCACCAGTTCCTTAATTTCCCCGGTCACCCAGTTTCTTACCTAGGCCTTCGCATGATCCAGGACCGTCCTCTCGAAAGGGGCTTCGGTCATTTTGCGTTTTAATAACATTAAAAAATCATAGGATTTGAATTGAAAAAGAATTTTCCTGTAACGCAGATCGAGAAGCCATTCCCGGCAGGCCTGCGTATCGTCACCAAAACAGATCTCAAGGGAATCATCACCTACGCGAACGATTCCTTCATCGAGATGAGCGGCTTTTCAAGAGAAGAGCTGATCGGAAAGAATCACAATATCGTGCGTCATCCCGACATGCCCCCTCAGGCATTCAAATGGCTTTGGGATACGCTGAAAGAAGGCATGCCCTGGCGCGGCATCGTCAAGAACCGCTGCAAGAATGGCGACCATTACTGGGTCAAGGCACTGGTTTCCCCCATCATGGAAGGCGGCAAGCTGGTCGGCTACATGTCGGTCAGGAATGCTCCTTCCAGAGCGGAAATCGAGGCGGCCGATACGCTCTACAGAAAACTCAACGAATCGGGAGCTGAGATCGGATCGAAATATGACCGATACCGGTTCAGGAACCTTTCCCTGAGACTCAAGATCCAGCTGCTGCTCCAGCCCATATTGTTTATGGTTCTGGCGGGCGCCACCTATGGCATCTACCAGAAAATGAAGAGCAACATGCTTGTCAATGCGCATCAACGCGCAGAAGCGACCGCCATGCAGGTGATCGACAGTGCGAACATGCTGATGGTCACCGGCATGATATCGGATACGGCCAATCGCAAGCTGCTCATCAAGAAAATCATCGAGGGTCAGAAACTGACTTCACTCAGAATCGAGCGGACCGAGCAGGTCGTCAGGCAGTTCGGACCCGGATTGCCTGAAGAGCATCTCGACGATCCGCTCGTGAAGCGCACCATCGAGGCATCCGTCCAGCAAGGCAAGTCCATTCCGTATTTTTCATTGACGCATTCGAATGGAAAATACCTCTTCAGGGCGATCACGCCCTATATCGAGTCGCATGACTTCCACGGGACGGACTGCCTGATGTGTCATCAGGTGCAGGTCGGAAGTTCGAATGGCGCATCGGATCTGACCTTTGACATGACCCAGGATTTCAAGCACCTCAACAGTCTTGTCATGATGCTGGTTGCAGGACAGATCGCCGTTCAGCTCTTCATTTTCCTGGTATTGAGGTTTTCCTTCAGAAGATATGTCGAATCGCCGCTCAATGACGTTGAACGGCAATTCGAGGCGGTCATCGAAGGCGACTTGTCCACCGACATCGACATTGCAGGCAGGGACGAGCCCGGCAGGCTCAAATGCGAACTGCAGATCATGCAATCCCATATCCAGGTAATGATCGACGAAATGGGGCTTGCCGCATCGATCATCGTCGAACGCAGCGCTGAACTGGATGCGCGTGTTGTCCAGGTTGCCGAGCAGTCGAAATTGCAGCAGGACCATGTGCAGCAGATCGCGAGCACCATGGAGGAATTCACCCAGTCGGTATCCGAAGTGGCTCAGGACGCCACCTCCTCGGCTTCCGCTGCGGTCGACTCGCAGAAAATCATCGAGCAGAACAACGTGAGGATGGAAAAAAGCGTCGACTCTACCACACGCGTGGTTCAGGCCGTGCAAAGCTCGAGCAGGACCATAGGCGAGCTCAAGGAAGCCATCCAGCAGATCGGAGAGATCACGCTCGTCATCAAGGACATCGCCGATCAGACCAATCTGCTCGCCCTGAATGCAGCGATCGAGGCGGCACGCGCCGGTGAACAGGGGCGCGGATTCGCCGTGGTTGCCGACGAAGTGAGAAAGCTTGCCGAACGCACGACATCGAGCACGGTCGACATCACCAGCAAGGTTGCAGGCATCCATGCCACAACTCAGGACGTCGTGGCTTCCATGGATCAGGCTGTCAGGGAAGTCGAGGAAGGCATCGTCCTGGTTCGCGAAAGCGGCGAAAGCCTGAAGGAAATCATGGCGACCAGCCGTCAGATGTCGGAAAAGGCGCAGCATATTGCCGACGCGTCGAAAGAGCAATCGATGGCGAGCGAAGATGTCGCGAGAAGCCTCGAGCGCATTTCAGAACTCGTCGACAGGAATGCCGATGCGGCACAGGATGCAAAGGGCGCTTCCGAGGAGCTATCGAAAAATGCGCACGAATTGCAGGAGATGGTCAGGCATTTCGAATCAGCGTGATCATCGATCCTTCACTTGAGCGTAGCTGATGCGCGGCACATTGAACCGGTCCTGAGTCCTGCAATAGGCAGAAGGCGAACCGAGACGCCCGATCGGCGCGAAATGCTCGACATGCATTTTCGGGCCGATCAGGTGATCGGCCACATGAAACATGACGACTTCGCCGATGATCAGCGTGTTTTCTCCGAGCTTTTGAGCGGCGTGCAGCCTGCACTCCAGGCTGGCCTGGGCAGCAGCCACCCTTGGCGGCTTGATGAGCACGGAAGGCGCGCTGGTCAGCTGCGCAGCCTCAAGCTCGCTCGCCTCCGGGGGGAAATCGGCGGCCGAAAGGTTCATTGCATCGAACAATTCCTCCGTGACCAGATTCACGACAAATTCCCTGCTCGAGAGGATGTTCTTCCCGGTGTCCTTGAGCTTCCCCTGCTCGTTGATTCCGATGCTGACGACGATGTAAATCGGATCAGCGCCGACCGCATTGAAGAAGCTGAATGGAGCGAGATTGACCATTCCTGTATCGCTCAGGCTGGTGATCCATGCGATTGGCCGGGGGATGACCAGATTGGTGAGCAGCTTGTAATTGTCTGATTTGGGATGAAGCTTAGGATCGATTTGCATGGCGCGCCTTTCAATACAAATTGGTTGTGAGTATATCGCATTGCCTTCTGTAAATTCCCCGAATAACCGGATTCCACATTCGTATCATTTTCCATACGAATGCCAAATTGAATTTCAACTCTTTGTTATTCATATTTTTTTAATTGACTCGACGCATCGACTTCGGCGAGTGATAATGTGACAGATTCAGTGAGGTTTTCATGCAGATCAAAATAGGGCTTGTCAGCATCAGCGACCGCGCATCTTCCGGAATTTATGAAGACAAGGGCATTCCCGCGCTCGAAGCATGGCTTGGAGGCGCGCTTGCATCAAAATGGACAGCGCTCCCCAGACTCATTCCGGATGAGCAGGCAGTGATCGAGCAGACGCTCATCGAATTGGTAGACATGGAAGCGTGCGCACTCGTCCTGACCACGGGGGGGACGGGACCTGCGCCTCGGGATGTGACTCCTGAAGCGACGCTTGCCGTATCAAGCAGGGTACTCGACGGATTCGGCGAACAGATGCGCGCCATCAGTCTGAAATACGTTCCCACCGCCATACTTTCAAGGCAGGTCGGGGTGATCAGAAAAAACGCGCTGATTCTCAACCTGCCGGGGCAGCCCAAGGCCATCAAGGAAACCCTGGATGGAATATTTGCAGCGGTTCCCTACTGCATCGACCTCATCGGCGGTCCATACATCGAGACGAATCCCGACGTGATCAACGCATTTCGCCCGAAGAAATAGTTTCTAGGTCTTCGGGCGTATTGATGTTGAAGAAGTCGTTGCCGTCCGGAAAATGGATAATGGCGCATGTGAATCTTGACTGCCATTCGCGCACCTTGCGCCCTCCCCCATCGATGAATTCGGAGAGATCCCCAATGAGCGATTTTTTGCAAAGCATGAAAGCCTGATGGGTTTTTCCACCCGATTCAGGGATGGCGATGTCAGCCTCATTCAAACCGGCCATCAGCTTTTGCGCAATATCTTCGGGAAAGAAAGGCGTGTCGCAAGGCAGGCTCAGCACATAAGCGCACGTCGCTTCAAGCATGCCGCTTTTCAAACCGCAAAGTGGTCCGCATCCTTTGTCCGACAGGACTTTGGGTCCCAGTCCGGAATAAAAATCGAGGTTCCTGTTGGCTGTAATCAGGATTTCGGATACTTGCGGCGCAATCCTGGCAACGGCCTGCTCGACGAGCGTCGTGCAGTTGATTTCGATCATGCCCTTGTCGATGCCGCCCATCCTTACGCCCTTCCCTCCGGCCAGGATGATGGCACTGATGCATTCATTGCCCATGCCAGTCGCCAGATGCGCCGCCCCGCTTTTCAAGAAGGCGAATATCGTGCATGACCATCCCGCGGTCGACCGCCTTGCACATATCGTAAATGGTGAGCAGCGCGCAGCTGACAGCGGTCAGCGCCTCCATTTCCACGCCGGTTTTACCCAGCGTTTCGGCCGTTGCGCGGCATAAAATGCCCTCCTGCACGAATTCGAACTCGACTGAAGCTTTGGTGAGCGAAATGGGATGACAGAGCGGGATGAGGTCGGACGTGCGTTTGGCGGCCATGATACCGGCGATCCTTGCAACTCCGAGCACATCGCCTTTTTTGCCGCTACCCGATTTCACGATGTCCAGGGTTTCCTGCTTCATGCTGATTTTGCCAACAGCGACGGCGATGCGCTTCGATTCCTTTTTACCTGATACATCGACCATGCGCGCTTCACCCTTCGCATCGAAATGCGTCAATTTCTCCATCTCTTTTCCTTCATTGACCGCCGTGATATCGAATGGCATATTACGATATGGACCGGAGGGAATCAAATTGACCGAAGTAGGCGGCAGGATCTGGCTGACCCGTAACGAGAGGAACTTCCTGGGTCGCGGCAGAATCGAACTGCTGCGCCACATCGACGAGACGGGTTCGATCGCCAAGGCGGCAAAATGCATGAAAATGAGCTACAAGTCTGCCTGGGATGCAGTAGATGCGATGAACAGGAATGCGGGCTTTCTGCTCGTCGAGCGCACTTCCGGGGGGCGGGACGGCGGCGGATCGAGGCTCACTTCCGGGGCCAGGAAACTGATCGAATGTTTCGAAAGAATCGAGGCGGAACACAGGGCGTTTCTTGAAAAACTCGGCGAAGAAATCAGGCAATCATTCGATCCATCTTGAAGCCGCGGTCTCATCGGATGCCTTGGCATCCACCCATTTCCACCCTTCCCTTGTTTTTTCCTTCTTCCACAGTGGCGCTTCGGTCTTCAGCTTGTCGACGATGAATTCGAGCGCAAGAAAGGCCTCTTTCCTGTGGCTTGACGCGACAATGGCAAGCACGATCTGCTCTGATCCTTCGAGGCGGCCCACCCTGTGGATCACGGTGGCGTCCAGAATGGCCCACCTATGTTTCGCCTCATGCAGTATGGCTTCAAGCGCAGCTTCGGTCATGCCCGGATAATGCTCGAGCTCCATCCCGCTGACCCCGCCATGCTCCCTGACGATCCCCACGAAACTTGCAAGGGCGCCAATGTCGCAGTGCCGCTTCCTGATTTTATCGAGCTCGCTGCATAGATCGAAATCCTCGACCTGAACCCTGACTTCCATCTCAACCCCCTGTCACGGGCGGGAAAATGGCAATTTCATCATCGTCCTTCACGATGGCGTCCATGCCTGCCAATTTCCTGTTGATTGCGACCCTGAACGGTCTGGACAATTCGGTTTCCCACTGCCCTCCCCTCGCCTTCAAGAATGACACGATGTCCGAGACAGCGGTTCCGGTTTCGATCTCGATGCTTTCCGATTCGCCGAACGTCTCGCGCAGTCTTGCAAAATACAGGATATTCATGAAAAGAAACTTGAAAAGGGAAAGAAATTGATCGGGTCGCCTCTGGAGACATTCATCCCCGCCTGAATCTCGACCAGGCCATCGGCCCAGGAAAGCGGCGAAATGGAGGCGGAACCCTGATCAGGATGGATCGTCGCCATGCCGTCTGCGAATCTGGATCTGAGCCATTCCGTCCGCATTCCGCCCGTCCATTCGAAGTCGGCAACCGTCTTGAGCGCCAATGGATGGACATGGTGCATGCCCTGCTTCTTCAA
>JAJZPK010000142.1 GCA_021811205.1 Pseudomonadota bacterium | reverse complement strand
TATACGACATAGCCGAGCAGCTTTTCCTCGATGATGCGCGGATTTTCGCCTTCAGAAATTGCAACCAGCCCGTCCACCAGCATTTCACGCCAGACGACCTGATGGTTGACCAGTGTCTTCAATTTGTTTGCTATGGGAAGGAACACCAGATTGGCCAACCCCACGCCGTAGATGGTCGCGACAAAAGCGACTGCAATCCCCCCGCCCAGTTTCGCAGGATTGGAAAGATTCTCCATCACGTGGATGAGTCCGAGCACAGCACCCAGAATGCCGATGGTCGGTGAATAGCCTCCGGCAGCTTCCCATACCCTCGCCGCCTGACGCCCGTGGTCTTCGAATGCGTTGATGTCCACTTCGAGCATTTCACGCATTTTGGCTGCAGGCGTGCCGTCAACGAGAAGATGGATGCCTTTCTTGACGAAGGGATCGGAAATCTCTTCCATGCCGGAATCGAGAACCAGCAGCCCTTCCTTGCGCACTGCGCTGCTCCAGACGGTAATCTGCCTGATCAACGATTCAGAAACAAAATTGGGCGGCATGAAAATCCATTTGAGCATCTTGATGCCTTGCCAGAACACCCTGACGGGCGTCTGCAGCATGACCGCCCCCAGGGTGCCGCCCCCCACGATCACGAATGCGGTCAGTTGCAGCAGCGCATCGAGATGCCCCCCTTCCAGAAGGTGTCCGCCTACAATGCCCGATATCGCGAGTATCAAACCGATGGCGCTGTTGAAATCAAACCGCATGATCAGCCTATTCCCTTGAGTTTGCTGCGCAATCGCGCTATGGCCTGGCTGTGCAGCTGACATATCCTGGATTCGCCTACGCCGAGCACTTCCCCGATTTCCCTGAGATTGAGTTCTTCCTCGTAATAGAGCGCCATGACCATCTTCTCCCGTTCGGGGAGATTCCCAATCGCTTTGGCGAGCTCCTTCTTGAATTTTTCGTCCATGAGCATCGCAAGCGGCTCGGATGCACTGTCGCCGAAATGACGGTCGAGAAAATGGTCGCCACCATCTTCGTCGAAATCGTTGATATAGATGAGCTGGTTGCCGCGCGCATCCACCAGCAGCTTGTGGTAATCTTCCAGGGAAACGCCCATTTCCAGGGCCACTTCCCGCTCGCTGGCCGTTCTGCCCAGACGCTGTTCGGTCATGCTGATGGCGTCTTCGATACGTCTCGAGTTCTTGCGAACTTCCCTCGGAATCCAGTCGTCCGTTCGCAAACCGTCAAGCATCGCTCCCCTGATCCGCTGAGAGGCATAGGTTTCGAATTGCGCCCCCATGGATGAATCATACCTCTGAGCGGCTTCCAGCAACCCCATCATGCCATTCTGGATCAGATCCTCCACATGCACGTTTGCAGGAAGTTTGGCCATCATGTAATGAGCAATGCGCTTGACGAGCGGCGCATATTGAGCGATACGCTCCTCTATGTCAGTCAATCCCGAAGCGTTGTACATTGAAATCCGGGCTGTGCAAAAGCCTTATTATGCCCTAAATATTGGCCGCGCTTAATCTGCTGTTTTTGATGAGCTGCTGCAGTATATCGTCAATACTTCCATGCTTGTGTTGCGGGTAAGGCCAACGCACGACGGTATCGGCAATTTTCCTGAAGCTCGAACTGGATGCGGCAAGCGGGAAAGCCTCGACCACTGCGCCTTTCAGACGTGATGCCTGCCGCAGCGATTCATCGAACGGAACATGGCCCATGAAATCCAGCGAAAGCGCCAGGAAACGTCTTGCAACCTGCGACATCGCGTCGAACGCCGCTCTGGCCTCGGCCTCGTCCTTGACCTTGTTGACCAGTATTCTGAAATGGCGCTTGCCGTAATCCTTGTGCATGGCTTTGATATGCGCATAGGCATCCGTGATCGCCTGCCCTTCCGCAGACAATACCACGACGACTTCCTGCGCGGCGAAATCCGGCGTGAGCAGGCGGCTCTCGCTCGATGCTGCAGAATCGACGAGCACCACATCCACCAGCCTGTTGCACTGGCTGCCGCCCATTCCACCATAGGCCTTGAACATGGTCCGTCGCCCGGCCTGCAATATTGCAACCCCCTCCGGGCCTGATATCATCGCCTCTTCGAGAGACATGCCAAAATTGGCGACATCGGCAAGATCATGGGCGTTCTCGATGCCAAGCATGGCTGCGATTCCTCCCTTTCCGGGATTTTCATCCAGGACCAGAACATTCTTGCCTGCCTTGGAGAGCGCGATGGCGAGATTCAGCACTGCAGTCGTCTTGCCGACGCCTTCTCTCGAGCTTGTCATCGTCAATATTCTGACGAAATCGCGGCCCAGGAGCTTGCGCAGCCCTTCAGCCTGATCGGCCACGTGCCCCATTTAAGCCCCGATTCCGCCCGCCATGACGAGCGGATATTCGACGTCCTTTAGCGTATGCGGCGAATTTTCCTTGGCCGCCCTGAAAGCACGCTCGATCAGATAGCTCGAGTTGGCTGGATGCAGATCCTCTGGAACGCGCTGGCCATTCGCGATGAAATGCAGGACAAGACGATTTCGCATGACCACGTCCAACGCCGGTCCCATGCCTATCGCCTCGTCTACCTTGGTTAGAATGCAGCCGTTCAGGTCGCTTCCCCTGTAAGCCCGCACCACGTCGTCCAGCGTATCCCCGCTCGATGTGGCATTGAGCAGCAGAATCCGTTCGACATCGGTTTCGCATCCCGAAAGCATGGCAACCTGATCGATCACCTTCTGGTCTTTCTGGCTCATGCCTATGGTATCGATCAGCACCAGATGCTTGTCTCTCAGTTCATGCAGAATGATGTTCAGATCGGCAGCATCCTTGATCGAATGAACGGGAACACCGAGTATCCGTCCGTATATCTTGAGCTGCTCGAAGGCGCCGATACGATAACTGTCCGTCGTGATGAGCGCCAGCTTGCCGGCACCGTGCCTGACTACGCATCGAGCGGCAAGCTTTGCGGTTGTCGTGGTTTTCCCCACACCCGTCGGACCGACGAGCGCGAACACGCCGCCTCGATCGATGATGCCGGCATCAACACTGGCCACATTGAGATTCCTCACCAGCGCCGTTTTGGCCCAATCGAAGGCTTCTCGCTCGGACTTCACAGGCGGCATCTTGTCTATCATCTGCCTGGAAAGCTTGGGACTGAAGCCCGCAGACAAAAGCTTACGCATCGCCGAAGACTTGACCGGATCACGCTTCGTCATGTCCCCCCACGCGAATCCGGCGAGCTGTTCTTCGAGCATGCTGCGCATTATTCTGATTTCGTCGATGATATCCGCAACTTCGGATCTGTCCATCTGAGGCAAGGGCTGCTCGATCAGTTGTGGCTGGCTCAGCACTGCAGCATCCTCGCTCGCCAATGCCGCGATTTCCACCCCTCCGGCGACGGGTCGGTTTGAAAGAATGAGCGCATCCGGTCCGAGCTCTTCCTTCACTTTCCGCAACACTTCGCCGGCCGTCTTGCCGCTGTATCGTCTTACTTTCATGCCCTACCTCCCAATACCGCTGTAACCTTGATCGATTTCGTATCCGGTACTTCCGTGTGCGAAAGCACCTTCAATTGTGGAATGGCTCGCCTCAGGAATTTGGAGAGCAGCATTCTGAGCTGCGCCGGAACCAGCAAGACGGGAGGAATGCCCATCCTTTCCTGGTCCTGCGCTACCGCATTCGCTTCCTTCAAGAGCGCATCGGCAAGCCCCGGTTCGATGGCCGCCTCGGCCGATCCGGACTGCACCGCCTGCAACAGTATTTTCTCCAGTTTCGGATCGATGGCGATGACCTGGATTTCGTTCGACAGCGGGGCGATCTGCTGGACGATCGAACGCGACAATCGTGCCCTGACGAGGTTGGTCAGCTCTTCCGCATCCTGGGTTTTGGACGCATGGTCGATCAGCGACTCGAGTATGGAGCGCATGTCGCGAATGGGGATATCCTCACCCAGAAGATTCTGCAATACCTTCTGCACCACGGATAGCGGCAGCAGCTTGGGCGTAAGATCTTCGACCATCTTGGGCATGTCTCTTGAAACATGATCGAGCAGCTTCTGCAGTTCCTCGCGCCCCAGAAGCTCGGATGAATGCTTGTGGATCAGGTGATTCAGGTGGGTCGCGACCACCGTGCTTGCATCGACCACCGTATAACCCTGGATCTGCGCCTGGTCGCGCATCCCCGCCTCGATCCACACAGCGGGCAGACCAAAAGCAGGATCTTTCGTGACCGTTCCAGGCAGCATCCCCGTCACCCTGCCCGGATTGATCGCAAGGTGCATGCCCGGATAGACATCCCCTGAGCCGACCTCCACGCCATTCAGGCTGATCTTGTAGGCATTGGGCTTCAACTCGAGATTGTCGCGGATGTGCACCGAAGGGGGAAGAAAACCGATATCCTGGGCGAATTTCTTCCTGATTCCCTTGATGCGCTTCAAGAGTTCCCCATCCTGCGCCTTGTCGACCAGGGCTATCAATCTGTAGCCCACATCCAGTCCGAGCACGTCGACCACTGAAACATCATCCCAGCTGACTTCCTGTGCTTCCTGGGCAGGGCCCTCAGTTTCCTTGGGCGGCTCTTTGGCGACCGTAGTCAGTTTATTGCGGAAATAAGCCAGAAATGCCATTAATCCCGCAAGCAAGATAAAAGGCAAATGTGGCATGCCCGGGATGATGCCGAGCCCCCCGATGATAAGTGCTGCAAGAAAAAGAATCTGCGGATTGGTGAACAGTTGCTTGAGAAACTGCTGGCTGACATTCTCTTCGGAATTGACTCTCGCAACCATCAGACCTGCTGCAGTCGAAATCATAAGCGACGGGATCTGCGCAACCAGTCCGTCGCCGATCGTCAGAAGCGTATAGGTCCTGGCAGCAACGCTGATATCCAGGCCGTGCTGCACCACGCCGACTATCAGTCCGCCGATGATGTTGATCAGCATTACCATGACACCAGCCATGGCATCCCTCACAACGAATGCCCCAGCACCGTCCATCGCCCCGAAAAAATCCGCCTCCTGGGTTAGCTCGGCACGCCTTCTCTTCGCCTCATCCTCACCGATCAGCCCCGAATTCAGATCCGCATCGATCGCCATCTGCTTGCCAGGCATCGCATCGAGGGTGAAGCGTGCACCAACCTGGGCGATCCTGTGCGCACCGTGAGTAATCACATAGAAATTGATGATGACCAGGATGATGAACACGACAATGCCGATGGCGTAATTGCCGCCGACCAGGAAATGGCCGAACGAGCCGATCACCTTGCCTGCAGCATCTTCTCCTTCGTGCCCATGCAGCAATACCACCCTGGCGGACGCCACATTCAAGGACAGTCTCAAGAGCGTGGCAATCAGGATGACTGCGGGGAAGGACGAAAAATCGAGCGGTTTCGTCGTATTGATGCTCAGCATGAGCACGATCACCGAAACAGATATATTAAAGGTGAACAGGATGTCGAGCAGGAATGGCGGCAAGGGCAGCACCATCATCGCCAGTATCATCACGACCAGGATGGGGCCCGCCATATTCTTCAGATTGGCGGCATTCTTGAGCGAAATCAGATCAAGCAATCCGTTCATTCACGTTCTCCAGGATCGAGTTCCCGCGGGACGGGCAATTCGCTCGGCGGCTGCGCACTCATTCCCTGCTTCACCTGATAGACATAGGCCAGCACCTCGGCCACTGCGGCGTAAAGCGCCTCCGGAATTTCGTCCCCGATTTCCGTGTTGAAATACAAGGCGCGGGCAAGCGGTGGCGCTTCGAGTATCGGCACGCTGCTTTCTTCCGCGACCTCCCTGATCTTCGCCGCAAGCAGATGGGCGCCGCTCGCAACAACCTTGGGCGCCCCCATGTTCTCCTGATAGCGCAACGCAACGGCATAATGGGTCGGGTTGGTCACGACCACGTCCGCCTTCGGTATTTCAGCCATCATCCGGCGGCGCGCCATCTCGCGCTGCATCTGCCTGATCTTGCCCTTGACCTCGGGACTACCGTTATCTTCCTTCATTTCCTGCTTCACTTCGTCCTTGGTCATCTTGAGCTTGTCTTTGAAATCCCAAAGCTGATAGGGGATATCGACTGCAACGATGAGGAGCATGGAAGCCGCGATTTCCAGAAAGCTGACGACGACCATCCGTCCGAGATGCGCGAGGCCCAAATGGAGGGGTTCTCTTGCCAGATCAAAGAAAGCACTCTTGTTGTGCCATAGAACGAAAACGGCCACTCCGCCGACCAGAATCGCCTTCAAGGTTGCCTTGCCGAGCTCGACGAACCCGTTCATGGAAAATATCCTGGAAAAACCCGCAATCGGGTTCAGGGCAGCCAAATTGAAACTGATTCTTTTCAAAGAAAATACCCAGCCGCCGACAAGCTTGGGGGAAGCCAGAACCACAATGATCAGCAAACCCATGAAGGGCAGGAATTCGATCACCGTATTCGAGGTCAGTACATAGAACCGCTTGAGCATCAGAAATGGATCGTCGAAAGCGAGCGCTCTTTCGAAAACCAGACCTCTCGCCATCATGTCGGAAAGGTAGCCCATGAGATGCGAGCCCATCGCCCAGAGCCCCGCGCCGGAGGCCAAAAGAAGCGCAAAAGTCGACAATTCCTTCGAATGAGGAACCTGCCCTTCCTCCTGACGCGCTTTTTCCAGGCGCCGACCCGAAGGGGCTTCTGTTCGCTGGTCTTTATCTTCAGCCATCTTGCTCCATATTCATGGCGGCGAACCTAAACCTCTTTATTACATAAATAGCATAATTACATGTTTTTCTTGATAAGTAAATGGAAAAATT
>JAJZPK010000141.1 GCA_021811205.1 Pseudomonadota bacterium | reverse complement strand
CTCATGAGTGAACTGGCTGCCTTTGGCCATCAGCCGCGCGACCGGCTCATGGGCCCTTCTCACGCTCTCTCCGGTCCAAGCGAGGTGATACCAGACCAGCAGATCCGCCAGATATTGCGTGGACAGATAATCCAGCGCGCCCTTGCCATCGAAGAAATTGAAGGCGTCGAACAGGGTGCTGTAGGCAGGATAGGGGCGGATCATCTTGTGATGATTGCTCCTGAAGCAGCTATCCAAGACAACCTTGCGCTCCTCGCGGCTCAGGTTGAAGAGATCTTCTCTTGCCAGGAGCGCAAGCAATGGATCCCTGATTTTCCCCGAAGAAAACTGTTCTTCGTAATCGATGAGCTGCTCGAGCAGGATGGGCACGAAATTGAAGACAACCCTGGCGCCTTCGCAGTTTTCCAGATGGAAGGCCATGTCCGTGTAATCCTTGATCGCATGCAAATACGTCCAGGGCAGGATATATTCGTTCGTAAGGTAGTTCCGATAGTCCGGCTGGTGCATGTGCCAGCACAATATCAGATCGAGTTTCTTCTCGCTCATCGGCTTTGATGGATGCGCTGTCCGAGCATATCCGGAGTGATCAGCGTCACGCCGTTGTCCGTGACATAGAAGCGCTTCGCATCCTCAACCGGATTGAAGCCCACTTCCAGTCCGTCCGGAATGGCGCAACGCTTGTCGACAACGACCTTGTTCAGCCTGACATAACGCCCGATTTCGACGGACGGCAGGATCACCGAATCGCTGATCTCGCTGTAGCTGTTGACCCTGACATCCGAGAAAAGCAGCGAACGCTCGATCCGTGCGCCACTGATGATGCAGCCGCCTGAGACCATGGAATCGACTGCAATGCCGCGGCGTTCCTCGTCATCGAAAACGAATTTCGCGGGGGGAAGCTGTTCCTGATGCGTCCATATCGGCCATGTCTTGTCGTACAGATTGAGATCGGGCAGCACCTTGGTGAGCTCCATGTTGGCTTCCCAATAGGCATCCACCGTCCCCACATCGCGCCAATAGGCCATCTTGCCGCCCATGCCGACGCAGCTGTCCTCGAAGCGATGGGCGTAGACGCGATAGCGCTTGACGAGATAGGGGATGATGTCGTGACCGAAATCATGCGAGGAATTCGGATCATCCGCGTCCCTGGAAAGCTGTTCGTAAAGGAAGCGCGTATTGAACACGTAGATGCCCATGCTCACCAGCGCCTTGTCCGGATTCCCCGGAACATGGGGCGGATTGGCCGGTTTTTCGACGAAATCGATCACCCTGTCGCTCTCGTCCACTGCCATAACGCCGAAAGCGGAGGCATCGGAAACCGGCACGTCGAAGCAGCCGACCGTCATGTCCGCCTTGGAGGTCACGTGGAAAGCGAGCATCTTGCCGTAATCCATCTTGTAAATATGATCCCCCGCGAGGATCACGACAAACTCGGGATCATAGGAACGCAAAATGTCGATGTTCTGGAAAACCGCGTCCGCCGTACCCTTGTACCATTCTTCCTGAATGCGCTGCTGGGCCGGCAGGAGCTCGACAAACTCGTTGAATTCGCCCCGCAGGAATCCCCATCCGCGCTGAATGTGCTGAATCAGACTGTGCGCCTTGTACTGGGTTACCACGCCGATGCGCCGAATGCCCGAATTGATGCAGTTCGAAAGCGGGAAATCGATGATCCTGAATTTTCCGCCGAAGGGTACGCTAGGCTTCGCACGCCAGTCGGTCATCTGTTTCAGGCGGGAACCGCGGCCTCCCGCAAGGATCAACGCAACCGTATTTTTGGTGAGCACGCTGATGAAGCGTGGGGAAGTCACTTCCTGCTGCATTTTTGGCCCCGTATTTCAAGTTGGCTATGTCGGTTGCAACTTAAGTATAATAAGCTTCAGGTAAAGTATCAAACGCTCGAACCCGGCTTAAAAAAAGTTTAACGTTACACTTTACACAAGGTAGCTCACGGGGCGATTGACCACCATGGAAAAAAGTTCAATGTCAGAAAAGTCCGCCGTTCTGGAAGCCCGCCATCACGATCCGTTTTCCTACCTCGGGCTTCACGGCCGGGAAGGAAACTGGACCTTTCGTGCATTCCGTCCTTTTGCATCGGCAATCTGGCTTCAAGTCGGCAGCGGATGGGAAAAACTCGAAAAAAACCACCCTGACGGACTGTTTTCCTGGAAAGGAAAGACACGCCCGGCAACCCCCTGCCGGCTCAGATTCGAGTTCGGGGACGATCATGTCGAGTCGCATGACCCCTATACCTTTTCTTCCTCGATCGGCGAACTCGACCGTCACCTTTTCGGCGAAGGTCGCCTGCTCCTTTCCTATCGCATGCTCGGCGCCCATGCGATGGCCCTGGAAGATGTCCCCGGAACAAGATTTGCGGTATGGGCGCCCAATGCAGAACGCGTCAGCGTAGTGGGCGATTTCAACGGATGGGACGGCAGGGTCCATCCCATGCGCGTGCATCCTTCGAACGGCATTTGGGAAATCTTCCTGCCAGGCATTGCAGCCGGCGCAATATACAAATTCGAAATTCGCAGCAGGCAAACCGGCGCGATACTGACCAAGACCGACCCCTATGGGTTTGCATTCGAAGAGCGCCCCGGAACGGCTGCGAAAATATGCAGCGAAGCGTCCTATCCATGGCAGGACGATGCCTGGATGGAGGCGAGAAAAAATCGGGACTGGCTGCATGATGCGACCAGCATCTATGAACTTCACGCCGGCTCTTGGAAAATGCATCCGGACGGACGGCATCTCAGCTACCGGGAGCTTGCGGAATCGCTCATCCCCTACGTGCTCGACATGGGCTACACGCATGTGGAGCTCATGCCCGTCAGCGAGCATCCGCTTGACGAATCCTGGGGATACCAGACGACCGGATATTTCGGCATTACCAATCGCTACGGCTCGCCTGGCGACTTCAGGGCATTCGTCGATGCCTGCCACAAGGCAGGCATCGGCGTCATACTGGACTGGGTGCCTGCGCATTTCCCCAAGGACGATTATGCGCTCGCCCGTTTCGACGGCACGGCGCTCTATGAGCACGAAGATCCCAGACTGGGTGAGCACCAGGACTGGGGAACCTACATCTTCAATTACGGCAGGAACGAAGTCAGGAATTTCCTTATTTCGAATGCGCATTACCTGCTTTCCGAATTCCACATAGACGGGCTCAGGGTCGATGCCGTCGCGTCCATGCTGTACCTCGATTATTCGAGACGGGAAGGCGAATGGCTCCCCAACCGATATGGGGGACGGGAAAATCTCGACGCCATCGAATTCCTGAGAGCCCTCAACGTCATGGTGCACGAGGAATTTCCCGGCGCACTCACCTTCGCAGAAGAATCGACTTCCTGGCCCATGGTCTCGCGTCCGGTCTATCTGGGGGGACTCGGCTTCTCGATGAAGTGGAACATGGGCTGGATGAACGACACCCTCAGCTACATCGAACATAATCCCGTTCACAGACGGTTTCATCATGACCAGCTGACATTCGGACAGCTTTACAGCTACACGGAAAATTTCGTCCTGCCTTTTTCCCACGACGAAGTGGTACACGGCAAGAAATCGCTGCTCGACAAGATGCCTGGGGATGCCTGGCAGCGCTTTGCCAACCTGAGGCTGCTGTTTGCCTACCAGATGACCTATCCGGGCAAGAAGCTCAATTTCATGGGCAATGAGTTCGCTCAGGGAAGGGAATGGCAAGTGAAATCGGAACTCGACTGGAACCTGCTCGAATTTCCCGCTCAACAGGGCATCCAGCGCATGGTTCGCGATCTCAACCGGCTCTATCGCACTCTTTCCGCGCTTCACGATCTCGATTTTTCGCACGAGGGCTTTGCCTGGATAGACTGTCACGATGCGGAGCAATCGGCCCTGAGCTACAGGCGCATATCGAGATCCGGCTCATCCGTCATCGTGCTGCTCAATTTCACGCCCGTCCCGAGATACGGCTACAGGATAGGCGTGCCTGAAAAAGCGCACTACAGGGAAATCTTCAACAGCGACTCTCATTATTACGGCGGGACGGACATCGGAAACGGGGATGGCATCCATTCGGAAGACATTCCATGGATGGGGCAAACCCAATCCATTTCCCTGACCCTCCCACCCTTGGCAGGCATCATCATCGAAAGCTGAGAACATGTCAGAACTGACCCAATCCAACGCATGGGGAGCGCTCGCCTCCCACAAGGAAACATTGTCGGGCACGTCGATGCGCGATCTGTTCGACGCCGACCCTGATCGCTTCGACAGCTTTTCGCTCGAACATGACGACATGCTGCTCGATTATTCGAAGAACCTGATCACGCGGGAAACGATGGCCCTGCTTTTCGATCTCGCAGTGGATGCCGAACTCGAATCCTGGCGTGAAAAGATGTTCACCGGGGAAAAAATCAACTTCACCGAAAACAGGGCCGTGCTCCACACGGCCCTGAGGGCTGCCGTCGACCCGAACGCGCCCGCCGTGTCCTGCGACGGCAAGGATGTATTGCCGAACATCAGGGCCGCTCTGGAAAAGATGCGCGCATTCACCGATGCGGTGAGAGACGGGGACTGGCTCGGCTATACCGGAAAACGCATCACCGACGTCGTCAACATCGGCATAGGCGGTTCGCACCTCGGCCCCTACATGGTCACCGAAGCATTGAAGCCCTATTGCCGGGACGACCTTGCCGTGCATTTCGTCTCCAACGTCGACGGTACGGATCTTGCCGTCAAACTGGCCAAGCTCGATCCTGAAACAACCCTGTTCATCGTCGCTTCCAAAACCTTCACCACCCAGGAAACGCTGGTCAATGCGAAATCGGCCAAAGCATGGTTCCTGGAAAAGGCGAAAGACGACAGGCAGGTTGCCAAGCATTTCGTCGCGCTTTCCACAAACGAAGTAGAGGTCGAAAAATTCGGCATCGATGTCGCGCACATGTTCGAATTCTGGGACTGGGTGGGTGGACGCTATTCGCTCTGGTCAGCGATCGGGCTTTCGATTGCGATCGCAATCGGCATGGACCGCTTCGAGGAATTGCTGAAGGGCGCTCATGACATGGATCTGCATTTCAGATACACGCCGATGGAAAAGAACCTGCCCGTCGTGATGGGTCTGCTGGGCATCTGGTACGTCAATTTCCACGGTGCCGAAACGCATGCCATCTTGCCCTATGACGAATCGCTGCATCGCTTGCCCGCCTATCTCCAGCAGGGCGACATGGAAAGCAACGGCAAACGCATCGATCGGGACGGGAATCCGGTCGACTACAATACCGGCCCCGTCATCTGGGGCGAGCCGGGCACGAACGGCCAGCATGCCTTCTACCAGCTGATCCACCAGGGAACGCGGCTCATCCCGGCAGACTTCATCGCGTCGATCGAGACGCATCATCCCGTGGGGAATCACCACCCCATCCTGCTTTCGAATTTCTTCGCCCAGACAGAAGCACTGATGAAAGGGAAAACGGCCGATGAGGTCAGACAGGAGCTTCAGGACGCCGGAATGGATCAGGGAAAAATTGAACAGCTTCTGCCGCACAAGGTTTTTCCGGGGAACAGACCCACCAATTCCATTCTTATCAAGAAGCTCACCCCGAAAGCGCTCGGATCACTGATCGCGCTGTACGAGCACAAGATATTCGTCCAGGGCATCATCTGGCGCATCAATTCGTTCGATCAGTGGGGCGTCGAACTCGGCAAGATGCTCGCCTCGAAGATCTTGCCCGAGCTTTCAATGCAGGCGCCAAGCACGCTTCACGACGCATCGACGAATCACCTCATCAACCGCTTCAAATCGAGCTTTTAGCTGAAATGCGCATTCTCTTCGTCACGTCCGAAATTTACCCGCTCATCAAGACAGGCGGGCTCGCCGATGTCAGCGGCGCGCTGCCTGCCGCGCTCGCTCCCCTTGGCATCGACGTCAAGGTGCTGATTCCGGGCTATCCCGCGGTATTGTCAAGACTCGAAGATGTAAAAACCATCGCGCATCTTCCCGATGCGCTGCTTCTGGAAGGATTGATGCCGAACACGCGCGTACCGGTCATCGCCATCGAACATCACGACTATTTTTCCAGGGAAGGCAATCCCTATCTAGACAAGAGCGGGCGCGACTGGCCAGACAATGCGGTACGGTTCGGACATCTTTCGAAGATCGCGGCGCGCATCGCATCCAAAGATTCGCCATTCGACTGGATGCCTGACATCGTGCATTGCAACGACTGGCAAAGCGGCCTGGCACCCGCATTCATGCACTTTTCCGGTTCTAAAGCGAAAAGCATACTGACCATCCACAACATCGCCTTTCAGGGAAATTTTACCCGTGACTGCATCGAAAAGACCGGGCTCCCCAAATCTGCATTCAACATGCACGGCGCAGAATTCTACGGCCACTGCTCATTTCTCAAGGGTGGTCTTTTCTATTCGAACGCCATCACGACAGTGAGCCCGACCTATGCCATGGAAATCCAGACGCCGGAAATGGGATGCGGCCTGGATGGACTGCTCGCCCACAGAAAAAAAGACGTCCACGGCATATTGAACGGCATCGATCCGGAGGAATGGAACCCTGACACCGACCCCCATTTGTCCGCCCATTACGACGCCTCCAGGCCGGATGGAAAGCTTGCCGTCAAGCGCGCGCTGCAGCAGAGACTCGGGCTCGAGCAAAATGATGAGGCGCCGCTTTTCGGCATCGTGAGCCGGCTCACTCACCAGAAAGGGCTCGATCTTGTGCTCGCTTGCGCCCCGGGATTTGTCGATCAGGGCGCCCAGCTTGCCGTCCTGGGCAGCGGGGACCGTGAATTCGAGCGCGCCTTTCTCGAACTTGCGAAAAGATACCCGGGACAATGCGCGACAACGATAGGCTACGACGAAGCCCTTGCGCACCAGATCATGGCAGGTGCGGACATTTTCCTGATGCC
>JAJZPK010000140.1 GCA_021811205.1 Pseudomonadota bacterium | reverse complement strand
GCCGGTCGCGCGGCTGATGGCCAAAGGCAGCCAGTTCACTCATGAGGACAGAAAAACGCTTTTCGATCTCATCGGCGAGCTGATCAGTGGGCTCATTCCCCGCTACAAGGCGTTGCTGGAGGCCGGAAAAATCGAGATTTCCACGACGCCCTATTGCCACCCCATCGTACCGCTTCTGCTGAATTTCGAATCGGCGAGGGAGGCCATGCCCGATGCGCCTCTGCCCAAATGCGGTGTCTATCCCGGCGGGAGAACGCGTGCCCAGCAGCACGTCGAGCAGGCGATCGAGAGCCACAAGGCCAGATTCGGGTGTACACCTGCTGGGGTCTGGCCATCCGAGGGGAGCGTCTCGGATGGCGCGCTGGCCATTTTTGCGGAGAGCGGATTAGAATGGGCTGCAACGGGAGAGGCCGTTCTTGCCAACAGTCTGAAAAAGATGGGGGAGCTTCCCCCACGTTCGGAGTATCTGTACAAACCGTACAGAACGGGAAAGATTGCCTGCTTTTTCAGAGACGATTATCTTTCGGACAGGATCGGTTTCGAATATTCCAAATGGAACGGCAGGGATGCAGCCAACGATTTCGTGCATCATCTGGAGGAGATCCTGAGGCAAAGTCCTGAAGGCGAGAATCCCATCGTCAGCGTGATACTCGATGGCGAAAACGCGTGGGAGTTCTACCCCTACAATGGCTATTATTTCCTTTCCGATCTCTACGAGGCGCTGGCCAATCATCCCGACATTCGCATGCGTACGTTCTCGGAATGCGCTCAGCATGCTGCCCCCCTGCCTTCGGTTGTCGCAGGAAGCTGGGTCTACGGCACGTTCAGCACATGGATCGGATCGGAAGACAAGAACATGGGCTGGGATCTCTTGTGCGAGGCCAAGAAAAGCTATGACCATGTCATGGCAAGCGGACGCCTTTCTGATGCGGAAAAGGCGGCGGCCGAGAAGCAGCTTGCCGATTGCGAGGGATCGGACTGGTTCTGGTGGTTCGGAGATTACAATTCGGCCGTCAGTGTTGCCTCGTTCGACTCGCTTTTCCGCCTGAATCTTGCCAATCTTTACAGGACGCTCAAGCTTCCCGTACCCAAGACGCTGGATCGCGTGATCAGCGTAGGCCAGGGGGACCCTGCACTCGGAGGGACAATGCGTCGCTCCGCCTGATTTTTCAAAACAAAAGAATCCGAACATGTCAAAATCCGTTTCCCTGCTTCTCGGCGTCCATGCCCACCAGCCCGTCGGGAATTTCAGGCATGTCATCGACGATGCTCAGGCGCGCTGTTACGGGCCGTTCCTGAAAGTGATGCACGCTTATCCCGATTTCAAGTTCTCCATCCATTTCAGCGGGTGGCTGCTGGACGACCTCAATTGCCGCTATCCGGAAGACATGAAGCTGCTCAGGCAAATGGTGGAACGCGGTCAGGCCGAGCTTTTCGGCGGCGGGTATACCGAGCCCGTGCTCGCGGTCATTCCCTATCGGGACAGGGTGGCTCAGATCGAGAAGCTGTCTTCGACGCTTGAGAAATTGCTGGGGAAAAAGCCGGAGGGTGCATGGCTGACAGAGCGGGTCTGGGAAGCCACCGTCGTGCCGGCGCTTGCTGATGCGGGCATTTCCTATACCACGGTCGACGATTACCATTTCCTGTGCAGCGGCAAGACATCGCAGGAGCTGGACGGATTTTACACCACGGAGGAAGACGGCAGGCAAATCGACCTTTTTCCGATATCCGAGGCCTTGCGCTACAGGCTGCCCTTCTATCAGGCGAACGAAGTGATCGCCTATCTTGAGGGACTTGCGAAGGAAGAGGGGCATCCTGCTGCAATCTATTTCGACGATATCGAAAAATTCGGCATCTGGCCGGAAACCTATGCCTGGGTTTACGAAAAGGGATGGCTCAAGGCCTTCGTTGAGGGCGTGCTCGCGTCCCCATCCATCAAGACCATGCATTATTCCGAATACAGGCAGCAGGCGAAGACGCGCGGCGTGGTCTATCTGCCCACCACGTCCTACATCGAAATGAACGAGTGGACCCTGACCGTGCCTGCCGCGCACCATTATGCCGATCTGATCGAAGAGTCCAAGCATTCGGGAAGATTCGAACAGAACAAGGCATTCCTGCGCGGTGGAATCTGGAAGAATTTTTTCAGCCGCTATGCCGAATCGAACTGGATGCACAAGCGCATGCTGTCCCTATCCGCCAGGCTCGAAGCGCTCAAGAAGGCAAAACGCACGGAAGCAATGAGGGATGCGCTTTTTGAAGCCCAGGCAAACGATGCCTACTGGCACGGACTGTTTGGCGGGCTCTATCTGCCCCATCTGCGTCGCGCAATCTACAGGGCCATCGTGAGGCTCGAGCATCTGCTCGACGAAGCATCGGATCGGGGTGCGAAAGAAGTGCGCGATCTGGATCTGGACGGCCATGATGAAGCCTTCGTGCAGAACGGCATTCAACAGGTTGCAGTCCGGCTGGACGGCAGCGCGTCGATATGCGAGTGGGACAGCTACAGGCTTTCGCACAATTTCGGCGACACACTCTCCGCCCCCTCCGAACACTATCACAGGAAAATCCACTTCAACGAGGGCGATACCTACTCGAGCGGCGAAATCGCCAATCCTCACGAGCGAGTGACCTTCAAGGACAAAATCTTGCCCGATGACGTGAAGCCCAGCGAAGGACCGAAAGCGCTTTTCATGGAAAGGTGGATTGCAGGCGGGGACACAGTGAGACCAAACTACGCTCAGGCTGCGGATTCATCCAAACACGGCCTTTCTTTCGAGGCGCCTGTTGGAGACGGCATGGTGAAAAAGCGCATCAGGCTGGATGGGAATCGGCTCGTCGTCGATTACGATTTCGATGAGCCGGGCAACGGCATGCTGTGCGTCGAGGTCAATCTTGCCATGCCGAGCTGCGACGGTCCGGCTGGGAGATACCGGATAGGGGAAGACATCATGGGCGGATTCGGCCAGGAACTGACCGTTCAGGACCTGAAGTCGCTGATTCTCGAGGACGATGTGCTGGGCGGGAAGCTTGCCCTCAAGATCAATCGCGGAATGGGATGCTATGCCAGGCCGCATTTCAGCGTTTCCCAGTCGGAAGGCGGATTCGAGAAGATCATGCAGTGCGTCACGATTTCGCTGAGCTGCCGCCCTGAAGAGATCAAGGGGCCGATTTCAATTGCTTTCCAGATCGACTGAAATGAATCTCATCGGCATCGATGTCGGCGGGACGAATTTCAGGGTCGGGGTGTTTTCCGGCCTCGACAAGTTGTTCGAGAAGCGCTTCGAGGCTGATTTTTCCGTGCTTTGCAGATCGCATCCGACTGAAGCCCATTCGGTCATTTTGTCGACACTGGCGTCCGCAATTTCGGAAGCCTTGAGCGGTTTTCCCATGGTGCGGGGGGTCGGAATAGGCTTTCCCGGTTTCATCGATCCGCAATCGATGAAGATAGCAAGTTCTCCTAATCTGCCGAACCTTGCGGATGTCGACATCGCAGGCCCCCTTTCTGAAAAATTCGGTCTTCCCGTCATTGTCGAAAACGATGCGCTCGCTGCAGCCTATGGAGAATCTTTCTTCTGCGGAATATCCAGTCTGATTTATGTGGGCCTCGGCACCGGAGTGGGGGGCGGGATCGTGCTGAAGGGCAATCCCTATCCCGGGGAACATGGCGTTGCGATGGAAATCGGGCACATCATTGTCGAGGAGGGCGGGCGGCCTTGCGGATGCGGCAATTGCGGCTGCCTTGAGCAGTATGCTTCGGCATCCGGCGTGTCGAAATCCTATCTCGAATCTTCCGGGAAGAAGATATCCGCCAGGGAAATCGCAGAGCTTGCCGTCCAGGGAAATGAAGCTGCTGTTTCGGCTTTCGATCGGGCCGGGACGACGATGGGAGGGGCATTGGCCCATATACTCAAGGTCGTCGACATCCCTCATGTCGTGATCGGCGGCGGTTTGAGCGCATCCTGGCACCTGATGGAGCGCACCTTCAGGGAAAGGCTTGAGGCAGACCTCGTTCCCGTGTTGCGAGGAAAAACGAATGTTGCGGTGTCGAAAGCCCAGGACGGCGCGGGCATGCTGGGGGCTGCGAAGCTTGCGGGCAATCAGATCTGAAGGATGGGAATGTTCCCGATCATGGGCGCATTCGCGGCAGCCGCATCGGCCAGCGTATAGCGGTCAAGGACGTCGATGAAGGCCGCCCTCGCCTCGAAAAGCACGGATTTCAGATGGCAGGTTTTCGTGATGACGCAGTGATCCGTTTCCGCGTTGAAGCACTCCAGCAGATCGAAGTCGGGCTCCGTGTGTCTCACCACTTCGCCTACCGTGATTTCGTTCGCGGGCCGGGCCAGCCTGATCCCGCCATGCTTTCCCCTTGATGTCGAAATGAAGCCGTTGATGCCCAGATTGTGCACGACCTTGACCAGGTGATTTCTGGAAATATTATAAAAATCAGCGAGCTCTGTTATTGTAGTTGCCTGCTCATCCTTGCGGCTGAGATACAGCAGTACACGCAGAGAATAATCCGAATAAAGAGTAAGGCGCACTTTTTTTCCGAGCGAGTCGATTTATATGTTGACAAATGGAAGAGTCGGAAATAACATGTATCCAGAATGCATGTTTAAATCCTGTCTTCAATTCGATCTTAATCAAGCATTCGACATACCGCAAGTTTTCAATTCAACGGGAGGAATCAAATGAGCGACAGTCTTTACGACAAAATCGGCGGCGAAGCGGCAGTGAATGCGGCAGTGGACATTTTCTACAGGAAGGTGCTGAGTGACGACAGGATCAGCCGCTTCTTCGAGGGCGTCGACATGGACAGGCAGGCGGCCAAGCAGAAGGCTTTCCTCACCATGGCCTTCGGCGGACCCAACAACTACACTGGCGAGGACATGAGGCGCGGGCATGCCCATCTCGTCAAGCAGGGGCTCAACGACTCCCATTTCGACGCAGTGATGGAGAATATTGCCGCGACGCTCACCGAGCTCAACGTGCCGGGAGAGCTCATCGCCCAGGCTGCGGCGATCGCGGAGAGCACCAGATCCGACGTGCTCGGCAAGTAAGCGGGAGCGCATCGTGGTCAAGATTCATTTCGAAGGAAATGCGTACGAATGCAATGAGAACGAATCGGTTCTCGATTGCCTGACCGGCCACGGTGCGCCGATTCCGTCGTCATGCAGGTCCGGCATATGCCAGACCTGCATGATGCGGGCGCTGGAAGGATCCGTGCCGCCTGAATCGCAGAAGGGCCTGAAGCCCACGCTGCAAGCTCAAAACTATTTTCTCGCCTGTTCCTGCCGCCCACATGAGGATATCACCGTTGCGCTTCCCGATGCGGGCACAGGGAAGGTTTCGGCGACCGTCCTCAAGATCGAACGCATGAACTCGGACATCGTCCGCGTGAAGCTGGAGCCGAATGCGCCCTTCGAATACAGGGCAGGTCAATACGTGAATTTCTTCAAGGATGCATCGACCGTCAGAAGCTATTCGCTGGCGAGCGTCGCAGCGCTAGATTCGTGCATCGAATTGCACGTGCGCAAAATCCCGCAAGGGCGCGTCAGCACCTGGGTACACGAAAATCTCAACCCGGGGGATGTTGTCGACATTTCCGAAGCTGTGGGCGATTGCTTCTACATGCCCGGGAACCCTGAACAAGGTTTGCTGTTGATCGGAACGGGGTCGGGCCTCGCTCCCCTTTACGGCATAGTCCGGGATGCGCTTGCGTCAAACCATACGGGACCCATACGGCTTTATCACGGCAGTCTGAACGTTGCAGGGCTCTATCTCGTCCAGGAATTGAGGGATATGGAAAAGCGCCATGCCAATTTCACCTACACGCCCTGTGTTTCCGAGGAGGAGGTGCCGGAAGGATTTTCGAGCGGAATTGTGCTGGATGTTGCATTGAAAGACATCCGGACTCTTTCGGGATGGCGTGTTTATCTGTGCGGGAACCCTGCCATGGTGGACGCTGCAAGGAAAAAGACCTTTCTTGCAGGTGCATCGATGAAGGATATCTACGCCGATCCTTTCGTCCCGGCCCAGGCCTGAAATTTTGCCTCATGTGCGGCTCTGCGGGTCGCTGCATGTTCCAGAATGGCTTGCCGTTCGCCCTGGTCCGCTTCGTTCCACAACATGATCTCGCGAATCGACCTGAAGCATCCCAGGCAGATGTCGTTCTCGTCCAGACAACAATTGCGCACGCAGGGCGAATCGATCATTGCTTGAGCACCGTGTCATAGGCTGCATCAAGCCTGTCCGGATAATCGCGGCTGTAGTGCAGTCCGCGGCTCTCGGTGCGCAGTATGGCGCTCCTGACGATGAGTTCCGCAGTGAGAACGAGGTTTCTGAGCTCCAGCAGATCCTCGCTGACTCTGAAGTTCGAATAGTATTCGTCGATTTCCTCGGCGAGCAGCCTGATCCTGTTCTGCGCGCGTTCGAGTCTTTTCCTGGTGCGCACGATACCTACATAGTTCCACATGAACCGGCGCAGCTCTGACCAGTTGTGATGGATGACGATTTCTTCGTCGGCGTCGGTGACGCGACTTTCGTCCCAGAGCGGCAATTCGATTGCCTCCTGTTTTTGCGTGTTCAGAATGTCTATTGCAGCGGCCTTCGAGAACACGAGGCATTCGAGCAGCGAATTGCTGGCGAGCCGGTTGGCGCCGTGCAGCCCCGTGCACGCTGTTTCTCCTATGGCATAAAGATGAGGCACGTCGGTTTTGCCGGAAAGATCGGTCATGAGGCCGCCACATTGGTAATGCGCGGCAGGAACAACCGGAATGGGGTCTTTCGAAATGTTGATGCCGAGCTCGAGGCATTTCGAATAAATGGTAGGAAAATGGCTGCGCAGAAACTCGGTCCCCTTGTGCGTCATGTCGAGATAGACGCATTCGATGCCGCGCTTCTTCATTTCGAAATCGATCGCACGCGCGACGATGTCACGGGGGGCGAG
>JAJZPK010000139.1 GCA_021811205.1 Pseudomonadota bacterium | reverse complement strand
GACGAAAGTCTCGCCGCGTATCGGGGATTCGTGGTTGAACAGAATGCCGTTGCATGCGTACATCCCGTATGCTTCCCTGTAGTTCACCGTGATCCAGTAGGCATACAGCTTCGCCACCGCATAGGGACTTCTGGGATAGAAAGGGGTCGTCTCCTTCTGCGGTATTTCCTGAACAAGACCGTACAATTCGGAGGTGGAAGCCTGATAGAAGCGAGTCTTCTTCTCCAGGCCCAGTATCCTGATCGCTTCCAGGATTCTCAATGCCCCCAATGCATCGGAATTGGCCGTGTATTCAGGCTCTTCGAAAGACACCGCCACATGGCTCTGCGCCGCCAGATTGTAGATCTCGTCGGGCTGAACCTTCTGGATGATCCGCACAAGGCTGGATGAATCCGTCATGTCGCCGTGGTGCAGAACGAACCTCCTGTCCGACACATGCGGATCCTGATAAAGATGATCTATCCTGGCCGTGTTGAACAGAGACGACCTCCGCTTGATTCCATGAACGATGTAGCCTTTGTCCAGCAGCAATTCGGCCAGGTAGGCCCCGTCCTGTCCGGTGATTCCGGTGATCAATGCGATTCTTTTCGTCATGTGTTGCCTTATATGCAATAAATGTCACTCATGATCTGTCAGCAATCCCTTTTGTTTTGCTTCGCGCTGCAGGTTGTCGATTTCGAATTTGAGCGCTTCGTATTCGGCAAGCTTGTATTTGAGAAAGGTCATGGTGACCCTGGCCTTTTCCTCGAATCCTTTCGGCGTGAGGTAATAGGCATAGGCGCTGCGGTTGCTTGAGTTCCTGAAATTGTTGGCTTTCACCAGGCCGCGCTCGATGAGTGCCTTCAAGCAATAGTTGATCTTGCCCAGGCTGATGCCGAGATCCTTTGCGAGCTCCCGCTGGCTTACCTCCGGTTCATGTTCGAGCCGTTTCAGTATCTTATATCGGTATTCGTCGTTCAGCATGGTTTGTTCATCTGTTGAACGCATTGTATCCCATCGGTTTCGATTTGGGTAGTGCATCAGCAAGCCGGGCATACGTGTCCGCATGTCTTTTCGACCTGGAATGGGGGGGGGCGAGTCATGGCAAGATCGAGATACTTAACAATTTACATTAGGTTTTTTTCATAGCATATTATTTAAAATAAGTTAAATGATATTACTTGTTTGTCGAAAACTAAGTCTTTGTGAGAAAAAAAGAAAGTCCCTGATCGATCTTGACCGTGCTCTGTTTTTTCTCTATAGTGGGGATATGTGGTGGAAAGTGGGAAAAGGTGGGAATTTTCTCTCTACTTGGGAAATTTTGAATGTTTCACGGTTCGGCACAACTCAATCTCGACAGCAAGGGGCGTTTGGCCATTCCTGCGAAGTACAGGGATGGGTTGCTTGCGTCCTGCGAGGGGCGGCTTGTGGTCACTGCCGATCCGGATCGTTGCCTGTTGATTTATCCGCAGCAGGAATGGGATCCCATTCAGCGGAAACTGATGGGCCTCTCCAGTTTCAATCCGAAAACGCGAGCCTTGCAAAGGCTGCTCGTCGGTTATGCGGAGGATGTCGAGATGGATGGGGCGGGCCGAATTCTGCTTCCCTCAACGCTGCGTGACTATGCGTCTTTGGAAAAGCGCGTCGTCCTGGCTGGCCAGGGAAACAGGCTGGAATTGTGGGAAGAAGCGAAGTGGCTGGGTCTGGCGGTAGGCTCTCTTGAGGATGGCATGCCGACAGAGCTGGAGGGCTTCTCCTTGTGAGTGGACATGAAACCGTCCTGCTGAATGAGGCGGTGGATGCATTGAATGTCAGGCAGGGCGGCACTTATGTCGATTGCACCTTTGGTCGCGGCGGGCATTCGAGGCTGATCCTGTCAAGGCTTCGAGGATCCGGCAGGCTGATCGCCCTGGATCGTGACCCGGAAGCGGTGGCGGAAGGGCGGTCGGTGGCGGGGTTGACGATGGTGCACAGCGCTTTCGGCAGGCTTGGTGCGGTTCTCGGTGAAATGGGCATCAATGGCGTGGACGGTATATTGCTCGACTTGGGTGTCTCGTCGCCCCAGTTGGACGAAGCCGGAAGGGGGTTCAGTTTCAGGTTCGATGGGCCCCTGGACATGAGGATGGATACGAGCCGCGGGCAAACCGCAGCTGACTGGTTGAATGCTGCATCTGAAAAAGAACTGACGGAGGTGATAAAGGAATATGGCGAAGAACGGTTTGCTAAACAGATTGCAAGAGCGATTGTTGCGGCTCGGTCCGGAGGCGCTGTCGATACAACGAACCGGCTTGCCGAGATCGTGGCAAAAGCCGTGCGCACGCGTGAGCCCGACCAGAATCCAGCGACACGCACCTTCCAGGCTATACGGATTTTCATCAACCAGGAGCTTGAAGAGCTCTCGGACGTATTGCCGCAGTGTCTGAATGTGCTGAAACCCGGCGGAAGGCTGGTCGTGATCAGCTTTCATTCGCTTGAGGACCGGGTGGTCAAGCAGTTCATGCGGCGTGAGGCGGAAGGTGAGTCGATGCCCAGGAAGCTGCCGGTAAGGGCGATAGAATTGAAGGCGCCGAACATGCGTCTCGTCGGAAAAATCGTGCGGCCGACGGCCGAGGAAGTGAATGCGAATCCTCGAGCGCGCAGTGCGGTGATGAGGGTGGCGGAAAGAATCTAGCGAAGAGGGAGAGCGATGCGGCTCAATTTGGTGCTTTTTGCGATTCTGGTCGCTTGCGCGCTAGGCGTCGTCACTTCCCAGCACAAGGCAAGGAAACTTTTTGTCGCGTTGCAGAAAGAAAAGGATGAGGCTCGGAGCCTGGATGTGGAACTGGGGCAATTGCAGCTTGAACAGAGTACCTGGGCGACGCCGTCCAGGGTGGAAAAAATTGCGAGCAGCGATCTCCACATGAAAGTGCCGACGCCAGACCGGGTTCAGCTTGTGTTTCCGGAGACGGGCGTCAAATGAGCTACAAGCCCAAGGCACTGGTGCTGCAATTGCCGACATGGCGCTCCCACCTCCTTCTGGCTTTGATTATGTTGAGTTTTGCGGGAATGCTGACCAGAGCAATCTATCTTCAGGGAATACGCAACGATTTCCTTCGCCAGAAAGGGGAGTCCCGCTACAGCAGGGTAATCGAGCTTTCTGCCCATCGCGGCATGATTGTCGATCGCAAGAGGCGGCCGCTCGCGATCAGTACGCCGGTCGAATCCGTGTGGGCGAGTCCCGATGACGTGGAAATCGATTCGGGAAAGCTTAAGGAATTGTCAAAGATCCTGGGCATGCCTTCGAGGGAAATCAGGAAAAAGCTTGGCGACACGAGCAAGGACTTTGTTTACATCGAGCGCCAGCTGCCGCCCGACGTCGCGGCTCAGGTTGTCGAATTGAAAATTCCGGGCATATTCCTTCAGCGAGAATACCGTCGCTACTATCCTTCCGGGGATGTCATGGCGCACGTGATCGGCTTCACCAATTCCGACGACAATGGCCAGGAAGGGCTCGAGCTCGGCTATCAGAATGTATTGGCAGGTCAACCCGGCAGCAGAAGGGTCATCAAGGACAGGTTGGGCAGGATCGTGGAGGACGTGGAAAGCATCAGGACGCCGAGACCCGGGCAGAACGTCACCCTCAGCATAGACAGTCAGATCCAGTATCTGGCCTATCGGGAAATCAAGAACGCGGTCGAACAGAACAATGCCAAGGCAGGAAGTGTCATCGTGCTCGACAGCAGGACCGGGGAAGTGCTCGCCATGGCCACTATTCCGACCTACAACCCCAATAACAGGGAAGACCTGAAAGCGAGTCTCGTGCGCAACCGAGCAGTCACGGACAACTACGAGCCGGGTTCTACCCTGAAGCCTTTTACCATCGCGGCAGCCCTGCAATCCGGGAAATACACGCCCGATACCGTCATACAGACAGCGCCGGGAACGCTCACCATAGGACGCGCCACGATACATGACGCGGAAAAATCCGGGGCGCTCACCGTCACGCAGGTCATCCAGAAGTCGAGCAATGTCGGCGCATCCAAGATCGCTCTCTCTCTCGAACCCAAGACCATGTGGAACATGCTCCATAACTGCGGATTTGGCACGGCGCCCGATTCGGGATTCCCCGGGGAAGCTTCCGGGAAGCTCAGGCCTTACGAAAGCTGGCGTCCCATCGAGCAGGCGACGATGTCATTCGGCAACGGCATATCAGTCAGCCTGTTGCAGCTGGCAAGGGCTTATACGATTTTCACCGACGGGGGCGTGCTCATGCCGGTCACCTTCCTGAAAAGGGATGGTCAGCCTCAAGGAAAGCGCGTGATTTCTCAAAAAACGGCGCAAGAGATGGTCAAAATCCTCGAAACGGTGGTTCGGCCTGATGGAACCGGACCGCTTGCGCAGGTGGTTGGATACAACGTGGCGGGGAAAACGGGCACGGCGCACAAGGTGGAAGGAAATGGTTATGCGGCTCATTGGTATGTCTCTTCCTTTGTAGGCTTCGCCCCCGCTTCGAATCCCCGTCTGATCGTCGCGGTTGCTGTCGATGAGCCATCCAACGGCAAATATTATGGTGGCGAAGTCGCGGCCCCCGTGTTCAGCAAGGTTATGGGTGAGGCGCTCCAGATAATGGGTGTGGC
This sequence comes from Pseudomonadota bacterium, assembly GCA_021811205.1. The sequence continues at coordinate 2,364 of JAJZPK010000139.1, read as the reverse complement.
ATCCGATGCGCCGCCCAACAACGTCGTCATGCCTTCCGCATTCCTGAAGGAGGACATGTGAAGGGGCTCGAGGCATTGAACATCAGGCGGCTGGTCACGGACAGCCGCAAAATAGCACCCGGGGATACCTTCGTCGCCTATGCCGGAGAAAATGCGGACGGCAGGCGTTTCATCATGGATGCCGTAAAAATGGGAGCGACTTCCGTGATATGGGAAGAGGAAGGTCATTCCTGGAATCCCGATCTTCATGTGCCGAATCTGCCCGTAAGAAATCTCAGGGAAAGGGCTGGCGAGATCGCGAGCCAGGTCTACGGAGATCCTTCTGCAAAGCTTCACATGATTGGCGTGACGGGGACGAACGGCAAGACTTCAAGCACCCACTGGATCGCCCAGGCCATGACGAGATTGGGAAGGAAAACGGCCGTGATCGGCACGCTCGGAAACGGCTTCCCTGGAAAACTTTCCCCTACGGTCAATACGACTCCCGATGCGGTTTCAATACAGGGGCTCCTCTCGGATTTTGTCGAGGAAGGCGCGCAGTGCGTTGCGATGGAAGTCTCGTCCCATGCGCTTGCACAGGGCAGGATCAACGGCGTTCGCTTCGACATCGGGCTATTCACCAACCTGACCAGGGATCATCTCGATTATCACGGCGACATGGAATCGTATGGCGCTGCGAAGGCCCTGCTTTTCGAACGTCCGGAACTGAAACGGGCGATTCTGAATGTGGACGATTCCTTCGGCGCATCGCTGATGAATCAGTCGATTGCGAAAGAAAAAATAAGCTACGGCTTTTCCGAAATGAGCGGAAAAGAGTGGGTGAGAGGGAAGAACTTGCGCCTCGAGCGCGAAGGTATGGTTCTGGACGTTGAGTCCTCCTGGGGATGCGGGGTATTGCGTTCGAAGACGGTCGGCAAATTCAATGCATCCAATCTGCTCGGCGTTCTGTGCGTCCTGCTGGCAAGCGGTTGCGGATTCGAGGAATCACTGGATGCGCTCGCAAATGTTGAGGCGGTTCCGGGCAGGATGCAGAAAATTGGCGGAGACGGAAAACCCGTGGTGGTGGTTGATTACGCCCATACTCCTGATGCGCTCGAAAACACACTGGACGCGCTGAGGGAAATCGCAACAGGGCAGCTTGTCTGCGTATTCGGATGCGGGGGCGAGCGTGATCCAGGCAAAAGGCCGATCATGGGGAAAATCGCCTCAAGGCATGCCGACAGAATCTATGTCACATCCGACAATCCGCGTGGCGAAGAAATCGATTCAATCATCGACCAGATCGTTGCAGGCATCGAAGGAGATTATTGCGTCATACGCGACAGAAAGGATGCGATTTTCCGTTCCATACATGATTCCGGCATGGACGATGTCGTGCTGATCGCAGGAAAAGGGCACGAAGACTATCAGGAAATCAAGGGAAGAAAATTTCCGTTCAGCGATGTCGAAGTCGCCAGAAGCGCACTGGAAGCCTGGGGTGGAACATGCTGAGCCTGAATGAAATCGTCAAAGTGCTCGAAGCCGAGCTCATCGGTCAGGATGCAAGATTCGATCATGTGTCGACAGACACGCGGAAGGTTTGCAAGGGAGACCTTTTCGTTGCGCTCAAGGGCGAACATTTCGACGGTGCCGACTTCGTTGTTGATGCCGCCACAAAGGGAGCGGTTGCGGCGATCGCGGAGAGACGGGTCGAATCCTCGATCCCGCTTCTTGTCGTGAAGGATGCCAGGATCGCTTTGGGGAAATTGGCTGCATTCTGGCTTGGCCGATTCGACATCCCCATTGTTGCGGTGACGGGGAGCAACGGAAAGACGACGACTAAGGAAATGCTTGCTGCCATTTTGCGAGAGAAGGGCGAAGTGCTGGCAACACAGGGCAACCTCAACAACGACATAGGCGTCCCGCTTACCCTGTTCAGGCTGACAAAAGAACATCGCTTTGCCGTGATCGAAATGGGGATGAACCATCCGGGCGAGATCGAATACCTGTGCAAAATCGTGAGTCCGGATGTCGCGCTCGTCACCAATGCGGCCAGCGCGCATCTGGCAGGATTGGGTTCGATCGCAGCGGTCGCGCGCGCCAAGGGTGAAATTTTCGAGGGGCTGAAGGAAGATGGCGTCGCGGTCGTCAACGCAGACGATGCTTTTGCGCCGCTTTGGAAGCAGCTTGCGGAAAAACGGAAAATCGTCGATTTCGGCATGGAACATGAAGCGCAGATTTCGGCCGAATGCGAACTCGGAGAGTTCGAAAGCACCGTCGACATGAGCACGCCGCAGGGGGAATTCACTGCGAAGCTTGCCGTTCCAGGTTTTCACAACGTGAAAAACGCGCTAGCTGCAACGGCAGCGGCATGCCGCTGCCGTT
>JAJZPK010000138.1 GCA_021811205.1 Pseudomonadota bacterium | reverse complement strand
GGACGTCCTGGCATTGAAGCCGGACGGCATCTTTCTTTCCAATGGCCCCGGGGATCCCGAGCCTTGCGACTATGCGATTGCAGCGATTCGCGAATTGCTCGAACACAAGATTCCGCTCTTCGGCATCTGCCTCGGGCATCAGTTGCTTGCGCTTGCTGTCGGCGCGAAGACGCTCAAGATGAAATTCGGGCATCACGGCGCGAACCATCCCGTCCAGGATCTGGGTTCGCGCAAGGTGGTGATTTCAAGCCAGAACCACGGCTTCGCAGTCGATGCTGCATCATTGCCCGAGCATGCCGAGGTCACCCATGTTTCCCTTTTCGACGGCAGCCTACAGGGGTTTGCCTTGAAGGACAGGCCGGCTTTCTGTTTCCAGGGGCACCCTGAAGCGAGCCCCGGTCCCAGAGACGTCGATTATCTTTTCGACAGATTTGTTTCAATGATGGAAGGCTCGAGACTCTGACATGCCGAAACGTACGGACATAAACAGCATATTGATCATCGGCTCGGGCCCCATCGTGATCGGCCAGGCATGCGAATTCGACTATTCCGGTGCGCAGGCCTGCAGGGCATTGCGCGAGGAGGGGTATCGCGTGATCCTGGTCAACTCGAATCCGGCGACGATCATGACCGATCCGGAAATGGCGGATGCCACCTATATCGAGCCGATCACCTGGCAGATGGTGGAGAAGATCATCGAGATCGAAAAGCCGGATGCCTTGCTTCCCACCATGGGTGGTCAGACCGCCCTCAACTGCGCGCTCGATCTTGCCAAGCACGGCGTGCTCGAGAAATACGGTGTCGAGATGATCGGTGCCAAGCGTGAGGCCATCGACAAGGCGGAGGACAGGGAGAAGTTCAAGGCCGCGATGACAAAAATCGGTCTGGCAAGCGCACGGTCCATGATCGCGCACAGCCTGGAAGAAGCGCTTCAGGTGCAGGCTTCCATAGGCTATCCGGTCATCATCCGGCCTTCCTTTACCATGGGCGGAAGCGGTGGTGGGATCGCCTACAATCGGGACGAGTTCGTTGCAATCTGCGAATCCGGGCTGGATGCGTCCCCCACGCGCGAACTCCTCATCGAGGAATCGGTGATCGGCTGGAAAGAATACGAGATGGAAGTTGTTCGCGACAGCCGGGACAACTGCATCATCATCTGCTCGATCGAAAACCTCGATCCCATGGGCGTGCATACCGGCGATTCGATCACGGTCGCGCCTGCCCAGACGCTCACCGACAAGGAATACCAGATCATGCGCGACGCCTCGATTGCCGTGCTGCGCGAGATCGGCGTCGATACGGGAGGCTCGAACGTTCAGTTCGCGATCAACCCGAAGAACGGCCAGATGCTGGTGATCGAGATGAATCCGAGGGTTTCGCGTTCATCGGCCCTGGCTTCCAAGGCGACCGGCTTCCCGATCGCCAAGGTGGCGGCCAAGCTTGCTGTCGGCTATACGCTCGACGAATTGAGGAACGAGATCACGGGGGGGACTACCCCCGTTTCCTTCGAGCCTTCCATCGACTATGTCGTGACCAAGATTCCACGCTTCGCCTTCGAGAAATTCCCCCAGGCGAACGACAGGCTCACTACCCAGATGAAGTCCGTAGGGGAAGTGATGGCGATGGGCAGGACCTTCCAGGAATCCTTCCAGAAGGCGCTCAGAGGGCTGGAAACGGACAAGGATGGCCTCGACGAGATCACACGGGATGTGGACGAAATCGAAGCCGAACTGGGTGACCCTGGTCCCGAGCGGATCTGGTACGTTGCCGACGCCTTCCGGGCTGGGTTCGAATTCGAAGAAATCAGGAAACTCTCCGACATCGATCCATGGTTCCTCGCACAGATCGAGGATCTGGTGAATCAGGAAAAAGCCCTGAAGGGAAAGAAGCTTTCCGATCTGGATTATGGTGAATTGCGGAAATTGAAGCGCAGCGGCTTTTCAGACAGAAGGCTCGCGAAGCTCCTGGACTGCAGCCAGAATGATGTGAGAGCAAAGCGCTGGGAATTGAATCTTCATCCGGTCTACAAGCGGGTCGACACCTGCGCTGGCGAATTCGATACCAAGACGGCCTACCTCTATTCGACCTACGAAGAGGAATGCGAATCGAGGCCCTCCGACAGACAAAAGATCATGGTGCTTGGCGGGGGGCCGAACCGAATCGGGCAGGGTATCGAGTTTGACTACTGCTGCGTGCATGCGGCGCTCGCCATGCGTGCGGATGGTTATGAGACGATCATGGTGAATTGCAATCCGGAGACCGTCTCGACCGACTACGACATGTCGGACAGGCTTTATTTCGAACCGCTGACGCTGGAAGACGTGCTCGAGATCGTGGCCATCGAGAAACCTGTCGGGGTCATCGTCCAGTTCGGCGGGCAGACGCCACTGAAACTTGCGGACGACCTGGCTGCCAACGGCGTGCCCGTGATCGGCACGAGTCCGGACATGATCGATTGTGCGGAGGACCGCGAACGTTTCCAGAAGATGATCAACGAGCTGAAGCTCAGGCAGCCGCCCAACCGCACCGCCAGAGACGAAAAAGAAGCCTTGAGGCTCGCGGAAGAGATCGGCTATCCGCTCGTGGTGAGGCCGAGCTATGTGCTCGGCGGCCGCGCGATGCGCATTATCCACAGGCAGGAAGATCTCGAGCGCTACATGAAGGAAGCGGTGAGCGTCTCGAACGATTCGCCCGTGCTGCTCGACCGCTTCCTGAACGATGCCCTCGAAGTCGACGTGGATGCGGTATGCGACGGAAAAAGGGTGATGATAGGCGGCATCATGGAGCATATCGAGGAAGCCGGCGTGCATTCGGGCGATTCGGCCTGTTCTCTCCCCCCTTTCTCGCTCTCGCAATCGATACAGGATGAGCTGAGACGCCAGACCGTGCTGCTCGCCCGCGCGCTCCATGTCGTGGGGCTCATGAACATCCAGTTTGCGATTCAGGGAGAGGACGTGTACGTGCTGGAGGTGAATCCCAGGGCGTCGCGCACCGTGCCTTTCGTTTCGAAGGCGACCGGACTTCCGCTCGCCATGATCGCTGCGCGCGCCATGGCCGGAAAGAGCCTGGACGAGCAGGGAGTCAAGGAGGAAGTGATCCCGAAGCACTATTCGGTGAAGGAAGCCGTATTTCCCTTCATCAAGTTTCCCGGGGTGGACACGCTGCTCGGGCCCGAGATGAAATCCACAGGGGAAGTCATGGGCGTGGGGATGAGCTTCCCGGAGGCTTTCTTCAAATCCCAGCTTGCAGCCGGTGTCAAGCTGCCGCGATCGGGCAATGTCTTCATCAGCGTGAAGCAGGTCGACAAGCCCAAGTCAGTCGAAATTGCCAGGATTCTGTCCTCCCTGGGTTTCGGCATCTGGGCTACACGGGGCACAGCGCAGGAACTGATGGGCGCGGGCATTTCGGTCTCGATAGTCAACAAGGTCGCGGAAGGACGCCCGCATGTCGTCGACATGATCAAGAACGGCGAAATCGATCTCATCGTCAACACGGTGGAAGAGAAGAAGGGCGCAATCAAGGATTCGTATTCGATCCGGAACGCAGCCCTCCATGGGAGGGTGACCTATTATACGACAATGTCCGAAGCACGGGCGGCCTGCATCGGCATACAGCATATGCAGGAACTCAATGCCTACAGCGTTCAGGGCTTGCATCGGAAATAAAAGAGAGGGAGATATGAACAAGATTCCATTGACGGTGACGGGGGCGGAACTGCTGAAGGCGGAGTTGCATCGCCTGAAAACGGTCGAACGCCCCAACGTGATCGCAGCGATCGCCGAAGCGAGGTCGCACGGTGACCTTTCGGAGAATGCCGAGTACGATGCGGCAAAAGACAGGCAAAGCTTTATCGAGGGCAGGATCGCCGAGCTCGAATCCAAGCTTTCCAATGCGCAGATCATCGATCCGGCGCTGCTCGATGCGGACGGCCGCTGCGTTTTTGGCGCCACGGTCGAACTCGAGGACCTGGATTCGGGGGAGATCATGACTTACCAGATCGTCGGAGACGACGAGGCGGACATCAAGCTCAACAAGATCTCTGTGAGTTCGCCTATCGCGCGTGCACTCATCGGAAAGTCGGAAGGCGATGTTGCCGAGGTCATGGCACCCGGCGGCGTGCGCGAGCTCGAGATTCTGGACGTCAAATACATCTGATGAAAAGGGGGCTGCAGGAGATCGCCGTCACGCTTTGGGTGGGCGGACTCTGGGTAACCGGCTACATGGTGGCCCCTGTCCTTTTTCATGCGCTTTCCGACAAGATGCTGGCCGGCATGCTGGCCGGCAGGATGTTCACCGCGATTGCCTACATAGGCATGGCTTGCGGCGCCTACTTGCTCGCTTACAGGATTGCGAGAGCAGGTTCATCCGCTTTCAGGGAAGCTTTTTTCTGGGCGGTCGTTGTCATGCTGCTCCTGACCCTTGCGGGGCATTTCGGCATACAGCCGATCATCGAACGCCTGAAGGAGGCGGCTCTGCCTCGCGACGTGATGCAGAGCGTATTCAGGGACAGATTCAGTACCTGGCACGGCATATCGAGCATCCTCTACCTGATCCAGAGTCTGCTCGGTCTGTTTCTCGTTGCCTCGAAAAGGAAAGATTAGGGCAGGGCGATTTTGGGTTTGTCGGCACGCCGGTAGATGACGATGATCTTGCCGACCAGCTTGACCGGATGGGCGGTGAGCTGCTTGCAGATGGATTCGAGCATCGCCTGCCGGTCTTCCTTCTCTCCCGAGGCAATCCTGATCTTGATGAGTTCGTGGCTTTTCAGCGCAGTGTCGATTTCTTTCAAGACGGCATCCGTCAGGCCGTTTTTGCCGATCAGCACGACGGGATCGATGGAATGGGCGAGGCCGAAGAGAAAGCGCTTCTGTTCTTGAGTGAGCATTTTGATCAAAATAGGTTATCTTAACCGATGAAACGCAGCAAAACCAGTCGCGCATGGATGAGAGAGCATGTCACGGACGCTTACGTCAAGCGTGCAAAGAGCGAAGGATACCGCTCTCGCGCTGCCTTCAAGCTGATGGAGATACTCGAGAAGGACAAGCTATTGAAGCCTGGCATGGCCGTCGTCGACCTGGGTTCGACGCCTGGCGGGTGGTCGCAGGTCGCGGCAGAAAAAGGCGCGAAAGTGTATGCACTCGACATCCTGCCCATGGATCCCATAGATGGCGTGACGTTCATCCTTGGGGATTTCAGGGAAGACGCAGTGCTCCTTGAAATTGAAAAAAGTCTGGAAGGGCGTGAAATAGATCTTGTTATTTCGGATATGGCCCCCAATCTATCCGGTGTGGGCGTGACAGATCAGGCAAGAAGCATGCATCTTGCCGAACTTGCACTGGAATTCTGCGGCAACAACCTGAAACAGAACGGCAGTTTCATTGTCAAAGTGTTTCAAGGGGAAGGGTGCGATGAATTCATGAAAGCCATGAAAAGCCGCTTCAGACAGGTCGTCTCCAGAAAGCCGAAGGCTTCGCGCGACAGGAGCAGCGAGGTTTACCTGCTCGGGCTGGGGAAAAAAGACGTTACACATTGAATGAAATCGGTTTAGAATTGAACGAACGGGATGATTTAAGGAGATAAGTTGAACAGTCTGCTGAAAAACATTGTCATTTGGCTCGTGATTGCGCTTGTGCTGATGTCGGTTTTCAACCAGTTCAGTGCGCGGCATGCGACCCAGGGACAGCTGGAATATTCCCAGTTTATCGGCGAAGTGAAACAGGGCCAGATCGCGAAAGTGACGATCGAGGGCCATCTTCTGAAAGGCGTGAAAACGGACGGCAAGCGTTTCGTCACCTATTCGCCTTCGGATCCCTGGCTGGTCAGTGATTTGCTGAAATACGGCGTCCTGATCGATGCAAAACCAGAGGAAGAGCCTTCCATGCTGATGAACATATTCGTTTCCTGGTTCCCGATGCTGCTGCTTATCGGCGTCTGGATATTCTTCATGCGCCAGATGCAGGGGGGGGGCAAGGGCGGCGCGTTCTCCTTCGGCAAGAGCAAGGCAAGGCTGCTTGACGAGAACTCCAATCCCATCACATTTGCCGACGTGGCGGGCTGCGAGGAATCCAAGGAAGAAGTGAGCGAACTGGTCGATTTCCTTAGGGATCCTACCAAGTTCCAGAAGCTGGGGGGCAGGATTCCCCGCGGCGTCCCGCACGTCAGCAGCCCGGGAACGGGCAAGACGCTGCTCGCTCGCGCAATCGCGGGTGAAGCAAAGGTGCCTTTTTTCAGCATCTCGGGCTCGGATTTCGTCGAAATGTTCGTGGGTGTCGGCGCATCGCGCGTGCGTGACATGTTCGATCAGGCGAAAAAGCATGCACCCTGCATCGTCTTCATCGACGAAATCGATGCGGTGGGCAGACAGCGCGGCGCAGGGCTGGGCGGCGGCAACGACGAGCGCGAACAGACGCTCAACCAGCTGCTTGTCGAAATGGACGGCTTCGAAGGCGCATCAGGCGTGATCGTGATCGCCGCGACCAACCGACCGGACGTACTGGATCCTGCGCTTTTGAGACCTGGACGGTTCGATCGTCAGGTCGTCGTGCCATTGCCCGACATCAGGGGGCGCGAGCAGATCCTGCTCGTTCACATGAGAAAGGTGCCTATTGCGCCCGACGTGTCGGCGCCTGTTCTGGCTCGGGGAACTCCGGGATTTTCCGGCGCCGATCTCGCCAATCTGGTGAACGAGGCTGCGCTCTTCGCAGCGAGGACCAACAAGCGCCTCGTCGACATGGAAGATTTCGAGCGCGCCAAGGACAAGATCATGATGGGCGCCGAGCGCCGCTCCATGGTGATGCCCGAAGAGGAGCGCAGGAATACCGCCTATCACGAAGCAGGACATGCGATCGTCGCGAAGCTGCTTCCGGGAACGGATCCCGTGCACAAGGTCACCATCATTCCCAGGGGGCGTGCGCTCGGCGTCACGATGCAGCTTCCCCAGGAAGACCGCTACAGCATGAACCGCGACCATATCCTGAAGAATATCGCTGTCCTGATGGGCGGAAGGATAGCGGAAGAAGTGTTCATGAAGCAGA
>JAJZPK010000137.1 GCA_021811205.1 Pseudomonadota bacterium | reverse complement strand
GAAGGCGCCTGCTGTGCGCGAGGGCATCCTCGCCGGGATCGGGTAGTTGCGGCATCGAGACTATGGTAAATTGTCCTGCATTCAGTTTAGAGGAGATTTTCTTGCAAGGCAAAGTTGTCCTGATCACGGGAGGCGCGCGGCGCGTAGGGGCTGCGATCTGCCGCAGGCTGCACGGGCGGGGAGCGAACCTCATGATCCATTACCGCTCATCGGCAAGCGAAGCCCAGGCGCTCGCGGACGAACTCAACGCCCACCGCCCCGGTTCAGCTTCGCTCGTCCAGGCCGATCTCCTCGACATCCCTTCGCTTCCGAAACTCGTATCCAGGACGATCGAACAATTCGGCAGGCTGGACGTCCTCGTCAACAACGCATCCAGTTTTTTCCAGACCACGCTCGGCGAAATAGACGAAAAAGCCTGGGAGGACCTGATCGGGACCAACCTCAAGGCACCGCTTTTCCTGTCCCAGGCCGCAGCAGCTGAAATCAGGAAGCATCATGGCTGCATCGTCAACATCGTCGACATCCATGCGGAGCGGCCGCTCGAAAACTATCTCGTCTACACCACGGCAAAGGGCGGGCTGGTCGCCCTGACCCGGTCGCTCGCGCGCGAAATCGGGCCGCAGGCCCGCGCCAATGCGGTCGCCCCTGGCGCGATCCTCTGGCCCGAGGACGAAACCTGGTCCAATGCCCTGGAACGGCAGCAGATCATCAACCAGACGCTGCTCAAGCGGGTGGGCGAACCCGACGACATCGCCAAGACGGTTGCCTTCCTCGTTGCGGATGCGCCCTACATCACGGGGGAAGTGATCGCAGTGGACGGCGGAAGAAGCATCAATCTGTGACCTGATCGAAAAGGGTGTCGCCCCCTTCGAGCCCCTCGAAATCGAAAAGCGCTCTGTCCATGAGATGGGAAGGGGTCACGTCGGACAGCGCATTGAACATGTTCTTCAGCCTTCTCGGATCATCCTTCTCCCATTGATTCAGCATCTCGCGCATTGCCTGGCGCTGCAAGTTGGGCTGGGAACCGCACAGATTGCAGGGAATGATGGGGAACTCCATCGCAGCCGCATATTTCTTGATGTCCGCCTCCCTGCAGTAGGCAAGCGGCCTGATCACGACATGATTGCCGTCGTCAGAACGCAGCTTGGGCGGCATGGCCTTCAGCTTTCCGCCGAAAAACAGGTTGAGCATCAGGGTCTGAAGAATATCGTCCCGATGATGGCCCAGCGCGATCTTGGTCGCGCCCAGCTCTTTGGCCGTGCGGTAAAGAATGCCTCTGCGCAGACGCGAACAGAGCGAACAGGTCGTCTTGCCCGGCGCGATCTTCTCTTTCACGATGCTGTAGGTGTCCTGCTCGACGATCCTGTAGAAAACGCCCTGGCTTTCGAGATATTCGGGCAGCACATGCTCGGGAAAGCCGGGCTGTTTCTGATCCAGGTTGACGGCGACGATATCGAAATGGATCGGGGCGACCGTCCGCAAATACCTCAGGGTATCGAGCATGGTATAGCTGTCCGCGCCACCTGACAGACATACCATCACGAGATCCCCTTCGGAGATCATGTTGAAATCGATGATGGCCTTGCCCGTGAGCTTCCTGATCTCTTTCTGCAGGCGCTCGATGCTTCTGGATGGCCGATTTTCCGATGCGCCCGGATGGAATTCGATCACTTCTGCTTCGTAAGTCATAGCTGCTTCATGAATACCTTGGAACGGCGCTGATAATTGTAGAGCGACTGTTTCTCTTCCGGCAATGCATCGACACCCGCTTCCATGAAGCCTCTTTCCATGAACCAGTGCGCTGTTCTGGTAGTAAGCACAAACACACGCCTCACCCCTTGTTTCCTGGCCCGCTCCTCGATTCTCGAAAGCAGCCTGTCCCCGACGCCCGAATTGCGATATTCCGGATGAACCACGAGGCAGGCAATCTCTCCTTCTTCTCCATAAGGATAAAGCGCAGCACAGCCGATCACCATCCTGTCGTGCTCAAGCACAAGGAAGCGGCCTATTTCCATTTCCAGCCTCTCCCGATTTCTGCGCACCAGAACGCCCTCCGCTTCCAGCGGCTCGATCAGGGCAAGGATGCCGCCCACATCGTCGATAGCCGCCTCTCTCAGCTGCTCGAGCGTATCCTGGGTGATCATGCTGCCTATTCCCTCATGGGTGAAAAGCTCGAGCAGAATTCCCCCGTCTACATGTCGGCTCACGAGATGCACGCGACCGACCCCTTCCCTGCAGCATTTCACTGCGCACGGAAGGTAGGTGCGGATATCTTCGGGAAGATCCCGCCCGGACAGCAGGGATTCCCCCATGGCAGGAGAAAGTTCCCTGATGAGATTCCCCTGCTCGTCCTTCACGCCTTCCTCGTCCATGAGGAAGATCAGCTTGTCCGCCTTGAGGGCGATGGCTGCGCGCGACGCGACTTCCTCGAGCGTCAGATTGAACACCTCGCCGGTCGGAGAATAGCCTACGGGAGGAAGCAGAACGATCTCTCCCGCATCGAGCCTGTTCTTGATCGCCTGCGCATCAATCTTGCGGACCGTCCCCGTATACATGAGATCGACCCCGGAGATCACGCCTACCGGCTTTGCCGTCACGAAATTTCCGCCCGCCACACGGATGTCGGCATTGGCCATGGGAGAATTGGCGAGCCCCATCGTGAGCAGCGCCTCGATTTCCATTCTCAGCCTGCCCACCGATTCCTTGACCTTCTGCAGTTCTTCGATGCCCGTGACGCGCATGCCTTCGAGATATTGATCGGCGAGCCCCGCGTCTTTCAGCCTCGATTCGATCTGGGGTCTTGCGCCATGGACGAGCACGATCTTCACACCCAGGCTGGCCAGCAGGTTGATGTCGTGGGTGAGTTCGACGAATCGGCCGTCGGCAACCACTTCGCCGCCGAAGGCGAGGACGAAGGTCTTCCCCCTGAAAGCATTGATGTAGGGGGAGGAATATCTGAACCAGTTGACGAATTCCTTCATGTTTTTTCCGTTTTCGGACAAGTATATACCGAAGTTCACGAAAAATCCCCCCAAAGCGCGGAAAGAGCCGAGAGCGCGGCAAGTCCCGCCGTTTCCGTCCTCAGGATGCGCGGGCCGAGGCTCAAGGCCTTGAAGCCTGAAGAAGACGCACAGTCCTCCTCGTCAAGAGTGAGCCCTCCCTCCGGACCGACCAGGATATGGATCTCGCCCTCAGGGCGGAAGAATACGCGCAACGGCTTGCCTTGCGGCGAAAGAAACAGCTTCTTGCCTTGCCTTGGCATCGAAAGCCAATCCTTCACAGGCACGATGGGCAAAATTTCGGGAACGATGTTTCGCCCGCATTGCTCGCATGCCGAAATCGCAACCATGCGCCAATGTTCCTCCCGCTTTCTGGCTCGATCGCCCGAAAGCCTTACCGTGCTTCTCGCCGTTTCGACGACCTGAATCGATTTTGCGCCGAGTTCCACCGCTTTCTGCACCACCCAGTCCATCTTTTCGTTGGAGACGAGCGCCTGGACGAGGTTCACGGCAAGCACCGACTCCCTGTCCACCATGGCCCGCTCCAGGACTTCAACGAAAGGCGCATCAAGTATCCTGCATTTCGCCTCGACGCCCTTGCCGTCGAAAATCGCGATCTCCTCGCCACTCTTCATCCTCAGCACCCTGAAGGCGTGATGCGCGGCAGCATCCGTAAGTCGGATGCTGCCTGAAGCCGGAATCTCCAGCGGGCAATGAAATCGGGGTATGGCCATGGCTAAAAAAGGCTATCGAATGAGTGAGTGATGATAATATATTGTCCTTTCGAAAAAAAAGATCAGGAGAGAAATAATGGTCAGCCTGCAAACCCCGATCTGCGATTTCGGCTGGAATCCGCCGGATTTCGATCTGCCCGGCGTCGACGGAAAGCGCCACACGCTCGCTACAAGCCGCGGAAAGAATGGCCTGCTCGTGATGTTCATCTGCAACCATTGCCCTTACGTCCAGGCCATACGCCCGCGCCTCGTGAAAGATCTTGCCGAACTCAAGAAGCACGGCATCAACGCGATTGCCATCATGTCGAACGACCCCACCGACTATCCGGAAGATTCATTCGACAACATGAAGCGAATTGCAGCCGAATTCGATTTCCCCTTCCCCTACGTGATCGATGAAACCCAGGAAGTCGCCAAAGCCTACGGTGCGGTCTGCACGCCCGACTTTTTCGGATTCAACGCGAACCTCGAGCTGCAGTACAGGGGGCGTTTCGACGCGTCGCGCAAGGAAACCGCCGCAGATTCCAGCCGCGATCTCTATCATGCGATGCTCCAGGTCGCCCAAACCGGAAAGGGGCCGCAAGAACAGATCCCCAGCATAGGCTGTTCTATCAAGTGGAAATGAACCTCCTCGGCGAGGTGGCATCCATAGTCCGCTGTATTAGCGACACGGAAATACTGCCGCGTTACCTCAAGGTGGCAAGGCTCAGGAAAGCGGACGGCAGCATCTTCACGGAGGCCGACCTGGCCGTTCAGGACGCCCTGCGGCGCGAACTTTCTAAAATCAATCCTGTTCCGCTAATCGGCGAGGAAATGGACAAGGCGGAGCAGACTGCGCTTTGGAATTCCGGAGAAATCTGGTGCGTCGACCCCATTGACGGCACCTCGAACTTCGTCAATGGCATCCCCTATTTTGCCGTTTCCGTGGCACTGATGCAAAACGGAAGAAGCGTCCTGGGTGCGGTCTACAACCCCGTGTCGAAGGAAATGTTCACTGCCACAAAGGGAGGGGGGGCCTATCTCGATGGTGAAAAGCTGCCCTTGAGACACAGCGGCGAGGAACTCAAGGGGTCGATCGCAGCAGCCGATTTCAAGCGGTTACCCAAGGCGCTCGCCAGCCGCCTCGCCGTCTCGCCTCCCTATTCTTCCCAGCGAAATTTCGGCGCCTGTTCGCTCGAATGGTGCTATGCCGCTGCAGGCAGGGTGGACCTTTATTTGCACGGCGGACAGAAATTGTGGGATTATGCCGCCGGCGCGCTCATCCTGGAGGAATCCGGCGGATTTGTCAGCTGTATCGACCAAGACGATTTCTGGGATACCCCCCCCTGGACCCGATCGGCCATCGCTGCCGGAAACCGGAGCCTGTTCGAGAAATGGCGGAACTGGATCAGAGAAAGCGAAACATGAAAATCATCATTCTGGGCGCGGGAAGGGTGGGATCAACGGTTGCAGAAAGCCTGGTCGGGGAGGCGAACGACATCACGATCGTCGACGTCGATCCGGAAAGGCTGAGGCAATTGCAGGACAGGCTCGATCTGCGCACCGTGGTCGGAAACGCATCGCATCCGGAAATCCTGAAACAGGCCGGCGCCGAGGATGCGGACATGATCCTTGCGGTGACCCAGAACGATGAAACCAACCTGGTCGCCTGCAAGCTGGCTTCGATCATTTTCAACATTCCGACCAAGATCGCCAGGATACGCGCTTCCGACTACCTTGCCCATCCCGAAATCTTCTCTCCAGAAAATTTTTCCGTCGATTTCACGATCTGTCCGGAACAGATCCTGACCGATTATATCGTCAAGCTGATCGAGTTCCCCGAAGCGCTGCAGGTGCTGGATTTCGCCGACGGCAAGATCAACCTCGTCGGCATGCGCGCCTCTCCGGACGGAACCCTGGTGGACCAGGAGCTGCAGAACCTGAAGAAACACATGCCCAATGTCGAAACCCGCGTTGCAGCGATTTTCCGCAAGGGCCGGGCGATCATGCCCGAGCGAGACACCATCATCGAAACGGGAGATGAAGTGTTTTTCATCGCGGCTGCCAAGGACATCCGCATGGTCATGAACGAACTCAAGCGCATGGACAAGCCGATCAGGCGCATCATGATCGCAGGCGGAGGAAACATCGGCAGCAGGCTCGCCAAATCGGTCGAAGCAAACCATCAGGTGAAGCTCATCGAATACAACAAGAAGGTCTGCGAACGGCTTGCCGCAAATCTTTCAAGAACGCTGATCCTGCACGGCGACGCCACCGACGAAGCGCTGTTCGAGGCAGAGAATGTGGACGAGATGGATCTCTTCTGCGCGCTCACCAACGACGACGAAAACAACATCATGGCCGCATTGCTCGCGAAAAGGATGGGGGCAAGAAAGGTGATCGCACTCATCAACCGCAGCGTTTATGTCGACCTCGTTCAGGGCGGCGAGATCGACATCGCCATTTCCCCCTCTCAGGCGACCATCGGCAGCCTTCTCACCCATGTGAGGCGGGCCGACGTAACGGCAGTACATTCGCTGCGCCGCGGCGCTGCAGAAGCGCTCGAGCTCGTCGCGCACGGCGACGCCAAATCGTCCAGAGTGGTCGGCAGAAGGATAGACGAAATCGACCTTCCTCCCGGGGTCAGCATAGGCGCGATCGTCCGCGAGAATCTGGTGCTCATCGCGCACCGCGATACCGTGATCGAGCAGGACGATCACGTCATCGTCTTCGCCATCAACAAGGAGCTCATCCCCAAGGTCGAAAAGCTGTTCCAGGTCGGGGTGGGATTCTTTTGATGCACAAGATACTGTCAGTGGCCCATATTCTCGGCAAAGTCCTGATGGTATTCAGTCTGACCTATTTTCTGCCCATTCTGACCTCGTTCATCTACCATGACGGACAGGCGGCCGACTTCGGCAGGTCGCTTCTGCTCACAGCCGGATTCGGTTCCCTCATCTGGTACACGACAAAGCATTTCCGGCGCGAAATGAAGCCGCGCGACGGCTTTCTTCTCGTTGCCTCAACCTGGCTCGGGGTAGGCGCTTTTTCGACGCTGCCCCTGCTGCAATCGCTCCCGGGTCTCTCCTTTACCCACGCCTTCTTCGAATGCGTGTCTGGACTCACGACTACAGGGGCCACCGTGCTCTCGGGGCTCGATCATCTGCCCCAGTCGATCAATCTCTGGCGGCATGAGCTTACCTGGATAGGCGGCATGGGCATCATCGTGCTGGCCGTGGCCATCCTGCCCCTGCTCGGCGTGGGCGGCATGCAGCTCTACAAGGCCGAAACCCCTGGCCCCATGAAAGACAGCAAGCTCACGCCGCGCATCACGGAAACCGCGAAAAACCTCTGGTTCGTCTACTTTCTCATCACCATGGCATGCATCTTCGCATTGAGGCTTGTCGGCATGAGCTGGT
>JAJZPK010000136.1 GCA_021811205.1 Pseudomonadota bacterium | reverse complement strand
CGCCGCCTGTCTTCTCTACGGCATGGGACTCGCCTGTAAGCAGGGATTCATCCATGAAAACAGGCTTCTCCGAAACCAGCACCCCGTCTGCGACGATCTGATCCCCGGGGCCGAAAATAATGAGATAATCCTCGACGTCCTCATCGCTCCTGATTTCCTGTTCCGTGCCGTCTCTGACCACCACGGCGGTTTTCTTGCGCAGCAGCGCAATCCTGTCGAGCGCCCATTTCGCGCGCAACTCCCCGGTGATGCCCACCACCATGTTGCCCAGTGTGACGATGGCAAGAAAAAAAGCGTCGCTGTAGGATTCGATGACCAGAAGCGCAGCAATGGAACCGGCGAGCACGCCGTTGAACAGGGTGACGATGTTGCTGCTCAGAATCCCGGAAATGGGACGTGAAGTCGCCCTTCTGACCCAATTGACCTTCCCGTCCCTGACTCTTTGCTCCACTTCTTCGCGAGTCAGTCCGCTTCCCTTGACAGGAGGAATTTCCAAAATTTTCTGCATCAGGCTTTATAACAAAAAGGGAACGATACAGGCAACCATTTGCGTGCCGGGGATATGACCATCCGTCCGATTTCGTTATACAATTCCCCATCCTGAACTGAGGAAAAACATGCTCCTGCTCGGCCTTGACCTCGAAACCGGCGGCGAATTCAATTCATCGTCAGACCAGAATTTCATCATCGAAATCGGCATGGTATTGTGGGATACGGAATTCGGCCAGCCCGTCGAACTCTATTCCGTTCTTGTCGACAACGATCGTCCGGTGTCAATGGACGCTGCCGAATATACCGGGATCACGGATGCGCTCCTCAAGCGGCACGGGGAGAAGCCTGACATCAGGATGCTCAATCCGATCAAGGATCTGATGAACAAGGCGGACTACATCGTGGCGCACAACGGGCGAGATTTCGACCGCCCGCTCATGGAAGCCTTCTTCAGCCAGCAAAGCCACAAGATGCCGGCCAAGCCCTGGATAGACACCCTGCATGACGTGGATTATCCGAGAAACTGCAAGAGCCGCAACCTCACTTATCTCGCCGGATTTCATGGCATCCTGAACAGTTTCCCGCATCGGGCCGTCACCGACGTTCTGACGATGCTGACCATCCTTTCCCGCTACGACATCGAGAACGTGATCGCCAACGCCAGCCATCCGAGGCTCGTCGTCAAGGCGGAAGTCGGCTTCAGCGAACGTGAAAAAGCCAAGGCCAAACGCTTCAGCTGGGAATCTGCCGGAAAAGGCGCGGGCAAATTCCCCAAAAGCTGGGTCAGGATCATACGCGAGGACCAGCTCGAGGCGTTGAAACAGGAATGTGATTTCCCAATCGTGATCCTCGAGCGTCTGAAGCCTGCCTCGATGGTCTAGCGTCCGCCTCCCATCCCGCCTCCCATCCCGCCTCCTGGACCCATCCCGCCGCCCATTCCGCCTCCGGGACCCATTCCGCCTCCCATGCCTCCGCCCGGACCCATACCGCGCCTCATCCCCTGAGGCGGCATGTCGGGAAGCTGCACGCCCCGCTCCCTGGCCCGCTCCTGCATCTGCTTGTGGTGTTCCATGCGGAAGGCTTCGCGCTCTTCCCGGGTTTTCATTGAACGCATCTTGGAACGGTATTCCATTCGTTCCTGGGGCGTCATGAGCTGGCTGCCGTAGACCTGCTGCCTGGTCTGCTGCACTTCGTCCGCGGCAATCGCCGTGCCCAAAGGCAAGCCGAGCGCGACGAGCAGAATTAGCGATCTTTTCATTGCATTCTCCTGTCGTTGATATCAGTTCAACTATAGATCATGAAACGTCGCGATTTCTCATGAAATCCGCTGTCTTGTAGAAGGACATCAGGAGCTGTTCGTACAAAATGCCTTCTATTCCGACATCAATCATGGCCTGCTTCATGCAGGCCATCCACGCGTCGCGCTCGGCTTCCCCGATCGAAAAAGGCAGATGGCGCCGCCTCAGCATGGGATGGCCGAATTTTTCGACATAAAGCTGGGGGCCGCCCAGCCATCCCGAGAGGAATAGAAAAAGCTTCTCGCGCGAATCGGCAAGACTCTCCGGGTGCAGCTTGCGGATATTTTCATGCCCTTCCATGAGATCGTAGAAACGGTCGACGAGCCTTCTTACCCCT
The DNA here is from genome assembly GCA_021811205.1 of Pseudomonadota bacterium. The sequence goes on along the minus strand of JAJZPK010000136.1, from coordinate 5,059 downwards.
TCTTCTCCGCCGACGCGCTGATAGTGGCTCTCCTGCATCAGATCACGGCCTCGAAAAGCTCGAGATTGGGCGGTCCCATGTAGACGTTCTTGGTCGAGCCGGCGTGGGCATGCGCACGCCTGAATGCCTCGGATCGGGTCCAATCTTCGAAAACCTGCGCCGAATCCCATACCGAATGGGACGCGAACAGGGTATGGTCATCAAATGTCTGTCCCTGCAGCAGATGGAATTCGCGAAAACCCGGCACGCCGTCGAGATAGCTCTCGCGCTTTTTCCAGATGTCGATGAAATCCTCTTCCATTCCCTTGATGATCTTGAATCGGTTCATTGCGATGAACATGAAATTCTCCTGAGTAAATCAGCAACAGTTTATGGATTCCTGCCGGGCCGGACAAGTCCGCTCGGGGGGGCGTGCGTCGCATTGACCAGGCGTTCCGCCGCGATATGGCGTAGCCGGCTTGAGATTGAGCCTTACTTGATCTTCTTGGCTTCCGCGCGAGGTGGGCGCGAAACGAAAGGCGTGCCGGTCTGCACAGCCAGTTGGCGCGCCTTCTCGGCTGCGCGCATCAATGCCTGCGGAACCTTTTGCAGGTCGGGATCTTTGGAATGAGAGATCGGGGCTTTCATGGCATCAACTTTCATCAAGCAACACAGGTGGCGCACTGGAATTATCGTACAATTGCCACGCATCCACCAGCCATTTGTAACGCTCGAAATTGGCAATGCCATGCGCAAAACGGCGTCGAATCACGTCTTCCGGAATATTGTGTCCGCCCTGCCTGACCCGTATTGCCACACGCTCGATTGCCATCCCGACATCGGGCCGACGTCCCCCCAACTTTCTGAGACCTGTTCCAGATCAATCGAGTCTGAGCCCCTTTAATCCTTACTTCATATTCTCAACTCTCGGCTCAACCGAGTAATGCTTAACGCCGGAACTCTGACATCTGCATCCAGAGACGCTCTCACATCTCTACTGTTACCACGAAGGTATCTACCGGCCAATCGGCTTGTACCGTATCCCTTTCAGCTTCGCGCTTAGGATAAGCCATCAAAACCGCCGCAGGCCGTCGCTATATACACCATGCGCCTCTACACGGCGGTTGTAGGCATCCAGTGCCGCCTTGTTTTCCGCCAGCCATTGCTCGCGCCTGGCTTGACGGACAATTTCAGCCAGATGCAGCTCCAGTGTCTGCGAAAAGTCGATGTTAAGCTCCTTTGCCTTCTGCAGCTAGCGGCTAATCGGCTTGTACCGCAGGCGTCTGGGCTTGGCTCCTTCCACCCCGAGGCGCCTCTTCTTGTCTTCCTCGTATTCCCGGTAATTGCCGTCGAAGAACGTCACGACCGAATCCCCTTCGAAGGCGAGGATATGGGTTGCGATCCTGTCGAGGAACCAGCGATCGTGAGAAATCACCATCACGCAGCCGGCGAACTCGAGCAATGCCTCTTCGAGCGCGCGCAATGTCTCGACGTCCAGATCATTGGAGGGTTCGTCCAGCAGCAGCACATTCCCGCCCGAGATCAGCATCTTGGCCAGATGCAGCCTGCCGCGCTCGCCGCCGGAAAGATTGCCGACGATCTTCTGCTGGTCGCCCCCCTTGAAATTGAACCGGCCAATATAGGCACGGGACGGCGTTTCGTATTTGCCCACGGTAAGGATGTCGCGACCTTCCGAAATCTCCTCGAAAACGGTCTTGTCTGCGCCAAGCGCATCCCTGGACTGGTCGACAAAGGAAAGCTTCACGGTAGGACCGATTTTCACTTCCCCTGAATCCGGCGCCTCCTTCCCGGTGATCATCCTGAACAAGGTGGACTTTCCCGCACCGTTCGGACCGATGATGCCGACAATCGCCCCTGGCGGCACCTTGAAACTGAGCTTGTCCATCAGGAGCCTGTCGCCGAAAGCCTTGGTCACCTCATTGAATTCGATCACCTCGTTGCCCAGCCGTTCGCCGACGGGAATGAAGATTTCCTGGGTTTCGTTGCGCTTCTGGTATTCCTGTGAACTCAGCTCCTCGAACCGGGAAAGCCTCGCCTTGGATTTCGCCTGGCGCCCCTTGGGATTTTGCCTCACCCATTCGAGCTCCTGCTTCATCGCCTTGATCCTGGCAGCCTCCTGCCTGGATTCTGTCTCAAGTCTAGCCTCCTTCTGCTCGAGCCAGCTCGAATAATTCCCCTTCCATGGAATGCCGTGACCACGGTCAAGCTCGAGTATCCATTCGGCAGCATTGTCGAGGAAATACCGGTCATGCGTCACTGCGACCACCGTCCCTGGAAAACGGGTCAGAAACTGCTCGAGCCATTCGACGGATTCGGCATCCAGGTGGTTGGTCGGCTCGTCGAGCAGCAGCATGTCGGGCTTCCCGAGCAGCAGGCGGCATAATGCGACGCGGCGCTTCTCCCCGCCGGAAAGATGGCCGATTTTGGCCTCCCATGGCGGTAGCCTCAGGGCGTCCGCTGCAATTTCCATCTGCTGGGATGTGTTGTGCCCGTCGGAAGCTGCAATGATCGCTTCCAGCCTCGCCTGTTCCGCAGCGAGCGCATCGAAATCGGCATCCGGTTCGGCATAGGCGGCATAAACGGCTTCCAGTTTCTGTTGCGCCTCGAAAACCTCCCCCAACCCCTGCTCGACCGCTTGCCTGACGGAAAGCTCGGCATCGAGCTGGGGCTCCTGAGGAAGATAGCCGATATTGAGGTTGGGCATGGGGATAGCCTCCCCTTCTATGTCGCGATCGACCCCTGCCATGATTTTCAACAGCGTGGACTTGCCGGACCCGTTGAGGCCCAGCACGCCGATCTTCGCGCCAGGAAAAAAACTCAGCGAAATATCCTTGAGTATCTGCCGTTTGGGCGGAACGATCTTGCCCACCCGATTCATGGTATAAACGTATTGTGCCATGTGTTTCTTCAATGCTGTTTTAAACGACCAAGCTTAACCGAAGCAGTCTATTTTGGATAGACACTTGAATCCGGGGCCTTCTGATCTATAAAATTGAGGAACTGGGAGAGTCTCAAGACAAGCACCGAAGCCGCCAGAAACGAAATGCGCAAGATCATCACAAAAATCTCGAAACGCTTTGACAAGGAGTGACAAAAGCATGCTGCAGAAACTTTCAGACTGGCTCAACGATCACGAAGGCGCGATCATTCTCATCGCCCTGGCTGCGGCCACATTACCCATCATCGTCAAGTTCTTCGTGCCAGCTTAGCTTACGCCGAATTCCGCTTCAATCGAGCGGTGAACAGCGAAATAGACCTGCAGCCTGGGGTCCTTCAGGTGCGCTTCTTTTCCGCAGTCAGAAGCAATCGCCGGCAATGCAAATCCGGAAAACAGGCAAATCGCTATCAACATTCTCATGATCTTCGCTCCTTTATTTCATTGAACCGCCATGGTGTAAGCCGAATGTTTCGGGAAGGTTAAATTTCGTTACAATTGCTTTTCCGCAGGAACAAGGTCATGATGAAAAAAACCATCATTGACGGTGCAGATTGAATTCAGATCGATACGATCGCGGCGTGGAAAAATTGCGCGAGATTCACGGGAAGGCAGGGGAACAGATAGTGGCCGCGCTCGGCGATGTTTCTCCCGATCTCGCTCGCTACATTTTCGAATTCCCATTCGGCGATGTCTATTCTCGCGAAGGACTTTCGTTGAAAGAGCGTGAAATCGTCACCGTTTCCGTCCTGGCCGCCCTGGGCAACGCTGAGCCTCAGCTCAAGACCCATATTCATGCTGCACTCAACGTCGGATGCACCAGGCAGGAAATTCTTGAAATCATGATCCAGATGGCCGTTTACGCCGGTTTCCCAGCCGCGCTCAACGGCACATTCGCTGCAAAATCCGTATTCGAGGAGCGGGACGCATCGGAAACAGGCACCTGAGTTTCCTGCGCCCCGAATTCCAGGGGGAAAAATGGCATCGGAAGAAGGCATCTACGACATTCTTTACCGGTACACCAAGGCATTGTCTGTCGCGCTGAATTTTCGCGATCACATGACACAACTCCATTCCGAAAGAGTGCACGCTCTTGCTGAAGCGATCGGCAGGCGCTGCGGCCTCGGCAGCCCGGAACTCGATGCGTTGCGGGTGAGTTCGTCCTTCCACGACATCGGCAAGATCGGCATTCCCGATCACATTCTGCAAAAACCGGGCGAGTTCGAACCCGACGAATGGGAAACGATGAAGCTTCATGCCGAAATAGGCGAAAAGATCATGCTTTCGACAGAACTCGAAGGCGCCCCCCATTCTGCCCGAGTGATTCGCCACCATCACGAGCATTATGACGGAAGCGGCTATCCTGACGGGCTTTCCGGCCAAGACATTCCTGTCTGCTCGCGCATCATCGCGATCGCCGACAGCTACGATGCGATGGCCGTAACCCGGTCCTATCACAAGGCGAGAAATCATGAAGCCATCATGTCCGTCATGCGCGACGAGACGGGAAAAAAATTCGATCCGAACCTGATGCGCCTTTTTGCCCAAATCATCGAAAACAGCGCCTGCAGGGCCGCCTAGAATCCGATCTTCCTGGATTGTCTTGTGGCGATGAAGATGATTGCGCCGCACAAGCGTCGCATTGCCGAAATTGCTCCACTGCGAAGACGCACCGACAGCATCACCCGGCCTTGGACGTCATCGACGTTGTAGATGGACTTGCAATCCGCTACGGGTATGCGAATTGCATTGGCCATGATCATCTTCTTCGACTCAATGCAATTCGAGCATGTTTCGTACCCGAATTTGGAGTGCAAACGAGGCCAATCATGCACCGCAGGGTGCATTATTCGGAAATCATCCCTTTTTTCAGGTAATCCTCGTGATAGCCGAACACCACGTCCGGATTGGGAAGCGTGATCCTTTCGTCCTTGCCGTCGTATTCGAGCCTGGTCAGGATGTCCTTGATCACGCTGACCCTGGCAAGCTTCTTGTCGTCGGCCCTGACCAGCGTCCAGGGCGCAACAACGTTGTGCGTGCGTGCGAACATCTCGTTGCGCGCACGGCTGTAGGCATTCCAGCGGCCGAGCGCCGCTTCATCTATGTCGCTGATCTTCCATTGTT
>JAJZPK010000135.1 GCA_021811205.1 Pseudomonadota bacterium | reverse complement strand
CAAAACCATCACAATTCTTTCACGTTGCCCTAATTCTGGCTGCGTAAATTTCGCCCCACAAATTGGTTTTCTGTCAATTCTCAAAGGGGAGACGTGAATGAAAAAGGAATTCGGTTTCAGGAAAAAGCTTATCGCTCAACTGGTCTTCGGCAGCCTTCTTGCGGCAGGCAACGCCTTCGCGCAGGATGCGGTAAATCTGGGTACGGTGCAGAGCAGCGCCGGTGACGGCGGCGTCACCGGTCCAGGCACGGCTTCCTATGTCGCGCCCACCCAGGGTTCTCTGGTCGCAACCCAGCCCCAGTCGATCATCAGCCAGCAGTATATCCAGCAAAATGCTTCCGCCACTTCGAACTACACCGACATCATCAACATCGCACCCAGCGTATACAGCATCGATCCGAACGGCCCGGGCATGATGGAATCCCAGTCCGGCGGTCCGTACATCCGGGGCTTCCACGACGGGCAGTACAACGTGACATTCGACGGCATCCCCTGGGGCGACTCCAACGACTTCACGCACCATACCACGTCCTACTTCATGGCCCAGGACCTGGGTGGAATCACGGTCGACCGCGGCCCCGGGGACGCCAGCAATATCGGCTATGCCACCTTCGGCGGCACCATCGCAGTCCAGTCCAAGAATCCCATGGCTTCGACCAACTTCAATCTCTATGGAACTGTCGGCAGCTGGAACACCAGAATGATGGGCGGCGAATTCGACACCGGCGTGATGCAGAACTACGGAGACAGCGCCGCATTCATCGACTACCGGAAAGTCCAGACCGACGGCTACCTGACCAACTCGAATCAGAGACGCGGCAACCTGTTCGTCAAGTACGTGAAGCCGGTTTCCGACAACACGCTCCTGACCTTCGTGACCATGCAGAACACCGTTCACCAGAACGTTCCTTACGGTGCGACGCTTTCGACCATTGCTCAGTACGGCAAGAATTACGGACTGAGCGCAAACCCCTTGAGTCAGGATTACTACAATTACAATTACGACAACATCAACTCCGATTTCGAATACATCGGCCTGAACACCACCCAGGGCAACTGGAAGATCGACAACAAGCTCTACACCTATGCCTATTACCACAACGGCTTTAACGGCGCGAATGTCGGTGCCAACTTGCCAAACAACGGTGCTGTCGGAACCAATGTTCTCGCCACAGGCGACGTTGCCGGCGGCGCAATGTACATGAACTACCGCTCCTGGGGCGACATCCTGAAAACTTCCTATGCCGTCGGCAAGGACAGCATCGATGTCGGTGCCTGGATGGACCGTCAGAACAACAACCGCGGGGCATGGAACACGGATGCGACGCTCGGCAACGCATTCGTCAGCTGGAATGGCGGCAGGCTGATGACCGACTCGCTGACCACCATCCAGCCCTATGCACAGTACGACTGGAAGGCAACGGATGCCCTGACCGTCACGCCCGGGGTGAAATACACGTCCTTCACCAGGACCATCAATGCCCCCATAAACAATGGCGGCAATCCAGCCTACAACGGCAGCCAGACCTGGGGCAAGGCGCTTCCCTCTCTCGATGCGCATTACATGATCCAGCCCAACTGGAGCGCCTACGCCCAGTACGCCCAAGGCTTCCTGGCGCCCAATCTCAATGTCTTCTCCACAGCTAATGGCACCCCGCTGCCCAGCGAGCTGAATCCCGAGACGACGCAGAATTTCCAGATCGGCACGACCTGGAAGAGCAAGCAGCTCACCGTCTCGGGCGACATCTACAAGATCGACTTCACCAATCAGGCTCAGTCCATCGCATGCGGCGCCTATACCTGCTACCAGAATACCGGCGGGGTGAAGTACAACGGCGTAGAGGGCGAGGCGAGCTACGTGATTGGCGGAGGCTTCAGCCTCTATGGCAACTACGCCATCAACAACTACTCGATGAGCACTGCGGGCCAGATCCTTTATGATGTGCCGAAAAACACGGCAACCGCAGGGGTGATCTACAACCAGGGCCCCGCCTACGCTTCCCTGATCGCCAAGGAAATCGGCAGCCGCTACGGCTTTGCGCAGGATGCCTACGGCAACCCGATTCCCTTCTCGAGCTTCACGGTGACCAACTTCAGCTCCAGCTACGACTTCAAGGGACTCGGCGGATGGGGCAAGGATGTCAAGGTCGGGTTCCAGATCAACAACATCTTCAACTACAACAACATCTACGATTCGGCAGCCAATGCAGGTGATGGCGTTGGCACCAATGGCACGCCGATGTACTTCGTGTATCCCGAGCGCAACTACGAGCTGACCCTTTCAATCGACATGTGAGAACCTGAATGAATATCGAGACATTTCAACATGTGGCCGAATCTTCCGGCGGAATCATCTACCTGATGGGGCTGCTGCTTCTGGCAGCCCTGACGGTAGCCATCGAACGCAGCTGGTATCTCTGGAAAGTGATCACACAGGGCAAGCAGGTCATGTCCCAGCTCCAAGCGGCGTCGAAAGTGGAGCACCAAACGCTGGAGCATCTGGGAGAAAGCTTCTCCCAGCTGCCCCATGCCAGGGTGCTGACGGTCGCTTTGCAGCACGATCTCAACCATGACTTCGAGCGGATTTCAGACAAGCTGGAGGAATCCATCATGAGGGAGGCCCCCGGAATCGACCGTCATCTCTGGGTGCTGGACACGATCGTGACCATGGCGCCGCTGCTCGGATTGCTCGGCACCATCATCGGCATGTTCAACGCCTTCCAGGTGCTGGGAGACCCGGGCAATGCCCCGACCAAGGTGACAGGGGGCGTGGCCGAGGCATTGCTCGCCACCGCTTCGGGCCTCTTCATCGCAATCCTGGGACTGTTCTTCTTCAACGCACTGAGCAACCGGGTGCGAGTCATCATGCATCAGCTGGAGACGCTGAAAGTGATGCTGGTGAACCGCATGTATCCGCATTACCACGACGCCCCGAGAAGGAATGGCAAGACCATTTCCGAAATCAGATCGCAGGCAGCCTAGCATGAAATATTTCGAAACCAAGAAGGCCAGGATAGAGATCATCCCCATGATCGACATCATGTTCTTCCTGCTGGTCTTCTTCATCATGATCACGCTGCACATGATTCCCTCTTCGGGGATCGCATCCAGCCTTTCCAAAAGCTCGACCGCCACGCCGCTCAACCAGCCCAAAGTGGTTCTGAGCGTCGATGGGCAGGGAAACATCGGCTTCGACGGCAGAACGGTCGGTCCGTCCGAACTGACCGCCATGCTGCAGCAGAAGGGTCCCAATACCGTCGTCACCATAGCGGGAGCGAAGGACACTTCGCTCCAGCATCTGATGGCGGTGATGGACGCATGCCGCGCCGCAGGGGTCATCCAGATCGGGCTGGCAGCCCGCAAAGAGTAGGGCGATCATGAGGTTCGCACTTTCCAGATCAGCCCTGATCGCGCTCGCGCTAGAAATCCTGATCATCGCGGTTTTTGCCATGGCCCTGGAGCGTCATCCCGCCCAGAAAGAACCCGAGCAGCCCCCAGTCATGCTGACCTTCCCTGCGCCTCCCGAGCCGCCCAAGCAGGAGAAGCCGCCCAAGCAGGAGAAGCCCAAACCCGTGCATCACCAGCAACCCCGACCAGATCCTGTACAGCAGCCGAAGATCGCCGATGCTGCGCCTTCGCCGACCCAGGCGCCGGCATTTCCGCCCGACCCGCCCAAGGTCGAGAGTCCCGCCCCGGCACCGGACATCACGGCATCCTTCCGCAGCGCCGTAAAGGCCTCGGTACAGGCTGCAGTGCGTTACCCATATGCCGCAAGGATGGCGCATGTCTCAGGAAAGGCCCTGGTTTCCTTCTCCTACCATGACGGCACGGCAAGCCATGTGTCGATCATCGCATCCAGCGGCTATGCCATGCTCGACAATGCCGCGAAGCAGGCTGTCGAAACAGCTTCCTATCCCCCTCCGCCTCCCGATCTGTCCGGAAGAACCTTGCAGTTCCAGGTATGGGTGCGATTCAACCAGAACCAGGCGCAGTAACATGAAGTATCTGATGCCGATCTTCGCGCTCCTGGCTGCGGCATTTTTCCGGACGGCAGACGCAAGCCCGCAGGACGGGATCTACGCGGCCTATGTGCTGCTCGGGAACAACGGACAGGGCATTGCCCGGGTCATAACCGATGCGCCGGCCTGCCCGGACGTGAAATTCGACGGGAAGCCGGAAAAAATGCAGCTCAGGGCCTCCCCTGCAGACGTTCCGGCACGTCCAGGCTCGCTCAAGGATGCAAAGTTTCCCGTGCTGGTCTGCGAAGCGAAATTGCCGGCCCATGTCGGACATGTCAGCATCGCAGGAAAGGCGCTGCCCGTTCCCAGAAAAAATCCGCAGCGCATCGTCGTCATCGGGGATACGGGTTGCCGCATGAACCAGTCCGAGCATGCCTTCCAGTCCTGCACCGATCCGGAAAAATGGGCGTTCCGGCAGATCAGCGCGGCAGCGGCAGCCTTCAAGCCCGATCTCGTGATCCATGTCGGCGACTACCTTTACCGGGAAAGCCCCTGCCCGAAAGGAGCAGGCGGGTGCACAGGCAGCCCGTGGGGCTACGGGTTCGACTCGTGGCAAGCCGATTTCTTCGATCCCGCAAAACGGCTCCTTGCGGCTGCCCCATGGGTCATGGTGCGCGGCAACCACGAATCCTGCATTCGCGCAGGCCAGGGATGGTTCCGCTTTCTCGATACGCAATCCTTTGCTTCATCGAGATCCTGTGACAATCCCGAAAACGATGCCCGGGGAGACTTCAGCGAACCCTATGCGGTGCCGATCGCTGGCGATACGCAACTGATCGTGTTCGATTCGTCGAAAGCCGCCAGTTCGGCATACTCTCCCGAAGACGGCGCCTATCAGCGCTACCTGTCGCAGTTCCGCAAAGTGGATGAACTGGCCGGCAGGATGGCGCACAGCTTCTTCCTCAGTCATCATCCGGTGCTTGCTTACGCTCAGGAGAGCGAGACGACCCAGCCCGGAAATCGTGCCCTGCAATCCGTCATGCAGGCGCTTCACCCGGCACGCCTCTTTTCGCCTGGCATCGATGCAGCGTTTCACGGCCATGTCCATCTTTTCGAGGCGCTGGACTTTTCTGACGATCACCCCGCCACTGTCGTGACCGGAAATTCCGGAACCGCAACCGACCATCCGCTCCCGAAAACACTGCCCGAAGGCGAGCAGCCGGCTCCGGGGGCCATGGTGAGCCGAATCGTTTCGAATCCGGAGGTCGGCTTTCTCACCATCGAGCGCACCGGCAAACAATGGCTGATAACCGAACGAAACCGCTACGGCAAACCGCAGGTGCGCTGCACCCTGCGCGGCCAGTCCCTGTTTTGTGCCAGACCGTAGCCAAATGGCGCTCGACTTGCTCTGCTTCATGGTAGGATAAGGACCCTCAATGGAGCTGAATATGCGCGTCCTGATTGTCGAAGACGATCCCATGATCGGCCGGAATCTCGCCCTGGCGCTGAAGGAAGCCGGCCTGATCGCGGACTGGGTTCAGGACGGCATCCAGGGGCTGGAGGCTGCCAAGACCGGGCATTATGCCGTGGTTCTGCTCGATCTGGGATTGCCCCGGAAATCCGGAACGGACGTGCTGAAATCGATGCGCGGCAGCGGGATCGACACGCCGCTCCTCATTATCACCGCAAGGGACGGCATCGATGATCGCGTCGAAGGGCTGGATCTCGGCGCCGACGATTATCTCATCAAGCCTTTCAGCTTCAAGGAACTGCTGGCAAGGATACGCGCGATCCTGCGCAGGCAGGGGGGGCACGCCGCATCGCTCATCGGCAACGGCGAAATCACCCTCAACCTGGCATCCCACGAGGCCACCTACCGGGGCAAGACCCTGGCCCTTTCGGCCAAGGAATTCGCACTGCTGCACACCCTCGCCGCCCATCCCGGAACGATCTATTCGCGCAGTCAGATCGAGGAGCACATCTACGGATGGGGCGAGGAAGTCGAAAGCAATGTCGTCGACGTAATCATCCATTACTTGCGCAGGAAATTCGACAGCGAAATCATCCGCAATGTGCGCGGCATCGGCTGGATGGTGGTGAAATGAATTCCCTGAAGAAACAGCTCATCATTCTGCTGGTCGGACTGCTGAGCATAGTCGGCATGCTCGCCGGCAGCATTTCCTACATGCTCGCAAAGAACGACGCCGGCGAATTGCTCGACCATCAGATGCGCGAGGTCGCCCGGAGCATCGACGAAGGCTCGCAGTTTCCCGCGATGCAGGCCAGATTCTTCTCCGAAACCGAGGAAGAGCGGGAAAGCGATTTCGTCATCCAGTCGTGGTATGAAAGTGAACCGGTCAAGTCATCCCGGCCTGGTTTCATCTTGCCCAGGGGAAACAAGACCGGGTTTTCCGACCTCACGATGCATGGCAAGAAATGGCGAACCTATACCATCGTCTACCCCGACCGCACCGTACAGGTTTCCCTGTCAGGGGACGTCCGTCGGGAAATCGCTACCGCTGCCGCCCTGCGTTCGGTATTGCCCATAGCCGGGCTGATCCCGCTTTCCTGGATTCTCGTGGCCGTGGTTGTCGGGCGCATCCTCAAACCGCTGGACGCCGTCACGGCGGCCGCGACCCAGCGGGATGCTTCGAGCCTCGACCCATTGCCTGCCGAAAACATCCCGCAGGAAATCGCTCCCCTGATCGCAGAAATGAATGCCCTGCTGCTGCGTCTCGGAGATGCACTCGAATCGCAGCGCCAGTTCGTGTCGAATGCCGCGCATGAACTGCGCACGCCGCTCGCCGCACTTCAGCTGCAGATCGAGAATCTTTCCCTTTGCCAGTCCCGGGAGGACATGGATGCCCGCATCGGGGAATTGAAAGCCGGCGTTCACCGCGCTTCCCATCTCGTCAACCAGCTGCTGAAAATGGCTCGCTTCGAAGCGGAAAGTGCGCCTTCCAGGCAAAATGCCGATCTCGGCCAGATCGTAAAGGCCTGCATCGGCAGCCTCATTCCGCTTGCCGAAAAAAAGGGCATAGACCTGGGCATGGTGCGCGACGAGACGATCGTCATCCAGGCAAATTCGGATGCATTGCGCATCCTGTTCGACAATCTCATCGACAACGCCATACGCTATACGCCGTCCAATGGCAGGATCGACGTCAGCGTGATTTCGGCAGGGAAAAAAGCTTATGTGGAAATCGCCGACAACGGCCCCGGCATTCCAGAGCATCTGCTACCGCGCGTCTTCGACCGTTTTTTCAGGGCCAGCGGCCAGGTGATCGAAG
>JAJZPK010000001.1 GCA_021811205.1 Pseudomonadota bacterium | reverse complement strand
GCAACGATCCCGAATAGAAATAATCCACCACCCTGTGGCTGCTCAGCAGATAGGGCAGGGTGAAGGCAACGATCTGCAGCCAGGAGGCATGGTAGATATTGAGCCCGACGAGCAGATACATCGCCGGCGCGATGAAATAGATGAAGCGCGCGAGACCGAAGAACCAGAAAAAGCTCGAATTGAAATAGGCGATCTTCTGTGCAAAAGAAAGCCCTTTTCGTTTCAGCGGATTGTTGAGCAGCAGGAGCTGGATCATCCCCTGGGCCCAGCGAGAGCGCTGGATCACGTAGTCGTCGTAGGATTCGGGGGACAACCCGCAAACCATGGGCCGGTTGATGTAGATGCTGTTGTAGCCCATGCTGTGCAACTGGAAGGCCGTTTCGGCATCTTCCGTGATGGTTGTGCCGCAGATTCCGCCCACTTCTTCCAGGCATTTCCTGCGCAGCAGCGCGGCGGAACCGCAAAAATAGCTGGCATTCCAGAAATTCAGGGCGGGATGAATCCTCCTGTAAAACATGTCGTTTTCTCCGGAAGGATTGGCCACCCCCTCCAGATTTTTCTCGATCGGGGAAGGATTGATGAAGAAATGGGGGGTCTGCACAAGGAAAAGCTTCCTGTCGGAGATGAAATGCCCTATCGTCCTCTGCAATATGTCGCTGGTCGGCACATGATCGCAGTCGAGCACGAGAACGATGTCACCATCTGTATGGTAGAGCGCATGATTGATGTTCCCTGCCTTGGCCTGCTGGTTGGTTTCGCGCGTGATGTAGCCGACGCCGAGCTCCTCGGCAATCTGCCTGATGCGGTAATGCCGCTCCCAGGCCGACATGCCTGTTTCGGGATGAGCCCGTTTGGCATGCGTGCTGCCGTCGTCGAGTATGTATACCCTCAGCTTCTCCTTCGGGTAATCAAGCTGCGCAGCCGCAGTCGCGGTCATGCGCACGATCTCGTCCGATTCGTTGTAAGTCGGTATGAAGACGTCGACGGTAGGCAGCTTGTCGGGGTCATGAGGCAGGGGAATGGTTCTGCTCTCCAGCGGCCACACGTTGACGAACATGCCCATGAAGTAAATCGCAATGCCGTAGATTTCGGCAAGGTAGACGAGGGCCATGCCGACGAAATCCGCCGGGCCGGTATAGAGCAGCGTGTTGAAAGTTCTCCAGAACGTATAGCGAAGCGCGAGGAAGGCAGCGATCAGAAGGAAGAGCAGGCGCCACGGCTGCTGCTGTGTCTTCCTCGATTTGTACATCAGAACCATGAAGAAAAAGGCACCCCAGTCGAGATAGGCCTGGCGGGCAAACTGGAAATATGATGTGGCGAATTGTATGCAATACAGCAGTGCGCCAAAGATCAAAACGCCTGCCGTGGCAATCTGCCAATTCCGATTTCCCCCCCCTATATACGACAACAGGGTTCTGGTCTTCATCAGCCTCTAATGTTGTGCATCTTTGGATCCTGGCACGTTTAAGGAATCGCTGACCGAATGGCTGTTGTCAACCGGTTTGGAGCTTCCGAGAAACTTCATGCCAAGGGTGATCAGCAGGACGACCATGATCAGCGCGACGGCTCCCCAGACCGCCTTCGTGCCCGATGACCTGACCGGAACAGCAGCCTCCTGCCTGGGCAATGCTTCCCCGCCCTGCTTGTCCAGTTCGATCTCCTTGGGGTTCCAGAACGCCTTGTAGGCGTTATGCATGTCCTTCTTGCCCTTGAGGCTGACCTGCTTGATGAAGCGGCAGTAAATTTCCGACTTGTCGGACAATGCATTGTAAGTGTCTTCCGAGACCAGGATCATGCCCGGATCGGCCGAAGATTCGAAGCGGGAGGCAGTATTGACCACGTCCCCGAAAATGTCCTTGGCTTCCACCACGCATTTCCCGGTATGCATGCCGATGCGCATCAGCACTGGCGTTCTGAATTTCTTCGAGCTGTTGAGCTCATCCATGCCCTTCTGGATGCGCACTGCAGCGCGAAGGGCATCGAGCGCATGCTCGAAATAGGAAAGCGTGCCATCACCTATCCCCTTGACATAAATTCCATTGTTTTCGCGGATGGCGGGCATGACGATGTCGTTCTGATGCTTGATCAGCATGCGGCTGACGAGATCCCCCTCGTTCTCGGCGATCGTCGTCGAGCCCTTGAGGTCGGTGAACATGACGGTGATCACCTTGGTGAACTTCTCGTTGATGGACGATTCGAGCTTCGCACGCTCCTCGAGTATCCTCTCGAGATCGTCCTGCTCGATGAATTTCTTGAGCGCCTCCGCGAATTCTCCCGCACTTGCAAAGCGCTCCGCGGGCTTTTTTGCAAGCGCCTTGGCCACGATTTCATCGAGATCGGCTGGAAGCTCAGTGTTCAGGGTAATGATATTCGCAGGTTCCTGGTCGAATTTCCCTTCTTCCTCGAAAGGATTTTTCCAGGTTAGCAGCCTGTAGAGCAGCGCACCTGCAGCGAAGATGTCCGAACGCTTCCCGGGCGCCTCTCCGCTTGCCTGCTCTGGAGACAGGTGAGGACACCTGGCCAGCATGGAAGGCAGGCTGAAATCGGTCAACTTGAGCCTGCCGGTGGGGTCGACCAGCACATTGGAAGGATTGATGCTGCCGTGGACAATTTCCTGGGAATGCGCATATTCCAGAGCGCCCAGGAGGTCGACCATCCAGCCTAATGCCTTCCTGAAATGAACCTGTTCACCTTCGAGAATCTGCGCAACTCGGCCTTCCGAAACGAATTCCGTCACGAGATAGGCATTCCCCTCTTCCTCTCCGAAATCCGAAACAGTCAGGATATTGGGATGGTCGAGGCGCGATATTGCCTGGGCCTCTTTCATGAAATCGGTCGTAGCGTCTTTTGCAACAACCCTGACAGCAACCTGCCTGCCGAGCTTGTTGTCGCGCCCTTCGTACACTTTGCCGGTTGCGCCGCTGCCGAGCATTCTGACAATTTCGTAGCGTCCCAGCTGTTTCAATTCGTCCATTGAAACTCCGTTTTCTCGAATGCGTGACGGCCGCCTTTCCGAAAGAGCAGCCAAAGTTCTAATAATAGAGTAAATATAAAATTTAGAAAAGAAATTAAGTAATGATATTAAGTACCGGTCAATTCAGGCAAACCACAGCGAAAACCGGTCAGGTATAATCGGCGCATACTTGGAGACACGGAGCATGACCTACATTCTGAAGCTGGCCTGCCTTGCGTTGCTGCTTTTTGCAGGGAATGCCTTCTCTGCACAGGCAGACTGGATGAAATTCAAGCAGCTTTATGTCAGCCCCGAAGGACGCGTCATTGACGCATCCCAAGGCAATATCAGCCATTCTGAAGGGCAGGGATATGCCATGCTGCTCGCCACACACTACAAGGACAAGGCGGCCTTCGACAGGATATGGCAATGGACCAGGAAAAATCTGCAGGTGCGCAGCGACCATCTTCTCGCATGGCGCTGGCAACCGTCCTCAGGTGCCACGGACATGAACAATGCCTCGGACGGCGATCTCCTTGTCGCCTGGGCACTGCTGCGCGCGTCAAACGAGTGGCATGATACAGTCTACCTCAAAGTCTCCGGCGAAATTGCGAAGGACATCAGGACGAAAATGCTTTTCAAGGCGCCTCAGGGACTGGTCCTGCTCCCGGGAGAGAACGGGTTCGCCGGAACCGGCGGCGTTACCATCAACCTTTCCTACTGGGTCTTCCCTGCGCTCGACGAAATCGGCCAGGCCGATCCCTCTCCTCAGTGGAGCGAACTTGAGAAGACAGGGATGACCATACTGGGATACGCCCGATTCGGCAGATGGGGATTGCCCCCGGACTGGCTCATCCTCACCAAGCTGGTGGAGCCCTCGCCCAAATTCCCGAAGCGGTTCGCCTACAATGCCATGCGCATCCCGCTCTATCTGATCTGGAGCAGGCGCGAATCGGCTGCCTTGCTGAAACCCTATCGCGATTTCTGGAGTTACTTCAAGGGCGCGAGGTTCCTGCCCGCATGGACCAATCTGGACGACGACAGCGTGGATTCATACGATGCTTCCAGCGGCATCCATGCCCTGGCGCAATGGGTGACAGGCTATCCTGAACCCTATGCAGGCAAAGTACAGGTCGGAGACGGCTATTATTCTTCGGCGCTAAGTCTGCTTGCCGACATGGCGAGGAGCGAGCGCGCCTCCCGCTGAACCCTCAGAACAGCCCTTCCTTGCTCATCTTGTTCAGCAGCAGCTGTGAAGCATAGACGCTGATATGTCCGAAATCATGGTAAAGCCACTTGCCATTGATTTTGGATACGCATTTGTTCGAATTGCAGAACATTGTATCGGTCATGAATATGCTCACTGGCGGATTGAGCTTCTTGAGCATCGACAGCATGTTGATATATTTCCCTCTCGTGCTGTCATATTCATCCCTGGTGTATTCGCACACCTTGGGTTCGATAAAGGAAACTCTCTGCACGCAATCGGCCGGGTCGTAATGCAGCTGAGGATAGTCCTCGACGAACACCACTTTCTTGCCTGCCTTCAAAAGCTCCTGGATGAAGTAGCCATTTCCCACATAAAACGCCACTTCCGGCCTCAAGCTCTTGCCATCCTTGTGAAAAACAGGTTCATTGTTGTATGGATACCAGAACCCCGTTGCGATGACGACCGTCTTTATGGACTTGATTGCCAGCGCAGTCGAAAGCGCGCTTTTTGCGATTCCGGTGCAATTGTTGCCCCATTTCTCCTTGAATGTGGGGGTATAGGCAAGATTTGCATATTCAGGACAGGAGCTTCCCGCCACGAGCATCGAGTCAAGCCTGAAATAGCCGTTCGCGATGGCCGAATACAAAGCCATGGCGTGGCTATCCCCAACAAACAAAACGCTGGGCGCCTTCGAATTCGAGATGCAAACTTCCTCGCTCACAGGCTTCACCGAATTCAATTGCTCGCAGCTGCCGTCCGAATTCCTCGCCTTCTGGAATTCGCTTTCATCTGCAGTAAAACCGCCGGAAGAACCCGAGAAGGCTTCAGCATGCGCGGATTGCTGATATATCAGCAATCCGCACATGAAAAGCGCGCCGACAAAGCCGCTCAGGACAGGCACAAGCTTGGTTTTTTTCGCTTTTCGGACGGGGGATTCGACAAATTTGTATGTCAACCATGCCAGTATGAAAGCTGCTGCCATTTCAACGATCCTTATGCTTGTTTTGGGTGTGCCGCCCATGAGTATTCGGCCATAGGAAAGAATAGGCCAATGCCATAGATACAACGGGTAACTGATGAGTCCAATGGTAACAGAGATATTGTTCGACAATAAATACCTGTTCAGCAAGGCGGAAGGCCCTGCCGCAATCACAAAAAATGCGCCCATGACTGGCAGAAGCGCCCACCAGCCCGGGAAAGACGAGTCCTGCTTGATCAGAAGCAAGGCCAGGACGATCAGGATCATCCCAATTACCGAACAGAGGTTTTGCATTCCATCCACGAAATCCTTCCGGTCAACTACGCTGTAGGCCAGTACGCCACCGACCATGAGTTCCCAGAAGCGAGAGATGGGCAGATAGAACGCGGCCACTCCCTGGTGTTCTGCCAGAAGGTAGATGTTCGCAGAAAAGGATGCGAAGCCGACAACCAGCGTGACCCAAAGGAAACTCCAGCGGTACTTCCATGTCCCCCATAGCAACAACGGCCAGAATATGTAGAACTGCTCTTCAACCGCCAGACTCCAGAAATGCAGCGTGGGTTTGGTCGCTTGCGCCGTGTCGAAATAACCGCTCTCGCCCAGCAGATTGAAGTTTTCGAGAAAAGCCGAGCAGGCTGCGATATGTTTGCCCAACTCCCTGAACTCACCCCGGAAGAGGACCAGCCACCCAAACCCCAGAATCGCCGCCATGACGATGATCATGGCTGGAAAGATGCGGCGAATCCGTCTTCGGTAAAACTCGAGAATGCTGAAAGAGTCATCTTCCAGATTCTTGAAGATGATCGAAGAGATCAAGTACCCTGAAATGACAAAGAAAATGTCCACCCCGACGAAACCGCCCGGCATCAAGTTCGGAAATGCGTGGTAGGCCACAACAGACAAAATGGCAATCGCCCTGAGCCCATCGATATCAGCCCGATACCTCAGATGGGACATCAAGCCGTGTGTCGACATATTGGAATTATCTGAATGTTGATTATTCGATTCTAACACCGAGTTTTGGTTACGTGAATCTGGCAGAAGTGCAGCATTTCAGATCCACCAGACATGGCGAGGAGCGAGCGCAGATGAAATAAAATTCATGCTTCCGAAACAACCTTGACGATTAGAATATGCTAATCGCATGATTTCTCGGGAGACATTGGATGCAGAGCATCAGAACCAAGCTTGCGGCATCACTGGGCATCGCAGCAATGCTCCTGCTGACCTCCCTGGGAGTAGCCGTATACAGTCTGATCTCCGTGACGGACAGAAGCGCTGCCGTCCTGGACGGAGACCTGCCGCGCTTGCAGCTGTTCAACGAGATGTACCAGGAAGACCTTCTGGGCGGACAGGCGATCAGGAATTACATCCTCCATCCCGGCCCCATCCCCCGCAAAACCCTCCCCGCATCCGAGGCCGCATTCGATGCTGCAATGAAAAACATCTCGGCGCAAAGCGATGCTGCAAAACGGGATGCGCTCTCCAAAATCATCAACAACTGGAATATGGTCAAGGATGCAAGGCACAAGGCCGAAACCCTGGCCGATGCGAACAACACGCAAGGTGCGCTGAGCGTGATCGAGGGCGACGAAACGCCGCACTGGCGCGATCTCAGGCATGCCGTCATGGATCTGGTGAATGAGGAATCGGCCAAGGTCAGAACGGATGCGCATGCCGATCTGGTTCAGGCCAGGCAAAGGATATGGATTGCAGTCGGCACGGCCGCATTCGCATTCATCCTGGGCGGAGCATTGGTTGCGATCACCGTAGGCCGGTTCACCGAACGCCTTTTCAGGCTGACAGGCCATGTCGAGCGCGCCACACGCGACCATGATCTCACCCTCCGGCTGGAGTCCGACTCTTCCGATGAGGCCGGAAGGATTTCCGCCAGCTTCAACAGATTCATGGAATCGCTGCAGAAAACGGTGCAAATCATCCATGAAAAGGCGGAAGCAGTCGCATCCACTGCGAGCCAGATCTCATCCACATCTGCAAGGATTGCCGATGCATCGCATGCCCAGTCGGACGCCACGGCCAGGACGGCAGCATCCGTGGAGGAAATGACGACATCGATCGCTTCGGTCGCGGCAACTGCTGAAGAAGTTTCAAGCGGCGCAAGCCACAGCCTCTCCCAGACCGAAGCGGGCAACGAAGCTGTCAAATCGCTGATCTCTGAAATGTCCAGGATCGAGGGGGTCGTCGATGAAATCGCAAGCCAGGTCGACGCATTCGTTTCCAGCACCAGGGCGATCAGCCAGCTCACGGACAAGGTGAAGGACATCGCAGATCAGACCAACCTGCTTGCGCTCAACGCGGCGATCGAGGCTGCGAGAGCAGGGGAATCGGGGCGCGGCTTTGCGGTGGTCGCCGACGAGGTCAGAAAGCTCGCCGAAATATCGAGCCAGTCGGCCAGGGAAATCGACGATGTCACGTCCCTTCTCGACAAACAGTCCCATGAAGTGGAATCGAAAATCGAGAACGGACTGGATGCCCTGCGTTCAAGTCGCGCCAATGCCGATCTCGTTACCGGTGTGCTGCACGAGGCAAGGCGTGCATCCGAGTCAACCCATCAGGGCGTGGGAGGAATCGCTTCTTCCGTTTCCGAACAGCGGATCGTCAGCACCGATATCGCCAGAAACATCGAACGCATCGCGCGCATGGCTGAGGAAAACAGTCTGGTCGTGAAGGATGCATCGGCTTCCGCAATACAGTTGAAAACCGTCGCAGAATCTCTTGGAGAAGCCGCAGGACGTTTCAGGGTCTAGGCTTCGGCCTCGGCGAATTCGATCTGGATCGTATCGATTTCCGGAAGGATGACCAGGAAAGCGTCGACAAGATCCGGATCGAAATGGGTGCCGCTGTTTTCCTTAAGAAAGCCGACCGCCGCATCCTTGGACCATGGCTGCTTGTAGGGTCTGGATGAAACGAGTGCATCGTATACGTCGCAAATCGCGGCGATCCTTCCCTCGAGCGGAATCTCCCCTCCCATGAGCCCGTCAGGATAGCCCGATCCGTCCCATTTCTCGTGATGGGTCAGTGAGATTCGTCTTGCCATGGCGATCACTTCGGAAGAGTGCTCGGGAATGATGTTCCCACCTATAGCGGGATGCCTGCGCATGACGGCGAGTTCTTCTTCGGAAAGCCTGCCAGGCTTCAGGAGGACGTCGTCCGGAATCCCGATCTTGCCGACATCGTGAAGCGGGCTCGCGATCTGTATCATTTCCACCCATTTCTTGTCCATGCCGATGGCCTTCGCCAGGGCGCTGCACATCCTGCTCATGCGCGCGATGTGTTTTCCCGTCTCGTTGTCCCTGAATTCTCCAGCCCGGGCCAAACTGAAGTTCAGTTCGTAGGACATTTCTTCCACCGCGCCGACGAGAGCATCATAATAAACCATCGTCGCCAATCCCTTGTCCAGGAAGATCGCGCGATTGAGCGCGGCAAGATATCTTTCCTTTTCTTTCGGGCGACCCTCTAGACTTTCCGAGACGATGCGGATCAACTGATTCATGACGATCGAATAGACCCCCACGTAAAACATCAGATCGACGCCCATGCGGTAGTGGGTACGCCCGATCAGTTCGACATTTTCCAGATACTTCTTGTCAAAATTTCCGATCAGGACATGATCTGTCCAGTGGCGCTTCTGCTTGTTTCGCGCATGCTGCATGGATTCTTCGGATTTGAAAATTTGCGACGCCGATTCATGCGATGCGATATGCGCATAGACTGCATCCATGATTTCTTCCATGCGATCGAAGACGATCCCTGAAAATTCCTGAAGCGTGGCTACCGTGCCTTCGTCAACGGCGAGAAAGTCGGTCCATTGTTTGAAGCGCATGCTCATTTTTCTTGTTCTCCTCGGATATGCGCATCAATCATATCAGGAAAATTCCTCCACTTGGATAGGACGAACATGCATACTTTTATTCGGAAATATCGATGCTAGAATTTTTAGTATTTCCGTTACATTTCGAAGGCATCATGAATCTCCAGTCAGCATCGCTCGATGACATTCCTGTCGGCAATCCCCTTCCCTGGGATCTTTACGACAATGCGGGACAAATCGTGTTAGCCAAAGGGACGATCGTCTCCAGCCGGGAAGAGCTCGAAAAGCTTGGCGATCTGAAAAGGGATGAAAACAAGGCGCGCGAATCGGTTCAACATGAGCCCTTCCCCCCCCAAGGCATCAAACCGCAAATCGGAGAGCGCATCCAGTTCCGCCTGCTCACACGGAGCAGCCAGATCCATTATTCGGCCAGGCTTATCGGGTACATCGCGAAACAGACCATTCTCGTCACGGTGCCCCTGGTGGGCGCAAGTCCGCTCACCCTCGTGGACGGCGAGCCGATCGAAGTGCGCATGGTGACGGGAAGCAACATTGTTGTATTCAGTACAACCATACAGCGCGTCTGCATCAGCCCGATCCATTACATGCATCTCGATTATCCTGCGTCGATTCGCAAGCAGAATCTGCGCAAATCGCCCTGGGCCAGAGTGAACCTGGATGCTATAGTCAGAACTGCTGACGGCGGCAGGGAAGCCGCGAGAATCGTCAATCTCAGCACCGACGGCGCACAACTCATTGCTCCACCGATCGGCCATGCGGGCGAGGCGATCAGAGTTGCTTTCGATGCAGAGCTGGATGAATTGAAAACCCCTCTGGATCTGGAAGCCAGGATCATGCGCGTTCAGGGCGTGGATGATGCAGCGCATCAGACGGCTTACGGCATCAGATTCAACAACGCAAACACCGAGCACGAGATCTGGCTTAATGCAATGATATACAAGCATATTTCAGAAGGCGGACTGGCATGAGCGACACGAACAAGAAACTCGAAGACATCTCCAGGCTGATCGGGAAGCTGCAGGAGGATTATCCGGTCGAAACCAACGCCTTCCTCAGTTTCATGCAGAAAGCCGAGCACGGCAAGGCGCTGTCGATCAGGGAAAAGGAGCTGATCAACGTCGGGCTGGCCGTGGCTGCGCAGTGCGAATGGTGCATCGCGATCCACATCCAGCATGCGGTGTCGGCGGGCGCAACCCGGGACGAGGTGATCGAAGCCGGCTTCATGGCCGTGGTCATGCACGGCGGTCCCGCCCTGATGTACATGACGCCCTTGCTGGAAGCGCTGGACGAATTCCTCCCCCCTTCCCAGAAAGCCTGACGCGCCTTCGTGCGACACTGTGTCGCATTGTGGCGCAAGGGCGGATTGCCGATAATTCGTTCGTCACAAAACAGCGAACGGAGATTCCATGGCGACAACCAAAACGGCCTTGGCGGCTGCGCTTCTGGCCTTGACTCCAGGCCTGGCGCAGGCCTGCGCTTGCGGATGCGGCATGTTCACCGTCGGCATGCCGGGCATGGCATTGCCGACAGGCACCGGAGGCAGCATCAATCTTCAGGAAACCTTCCTGGATCAGAATCAGGCCATGCAGGGCAGCAGCAAGATCCCATTGAGCCAGAGCCCTGACCAGCGGATCAACACCAGGATGTTCGATCTGACCGCACGCTATCAGTTCACGAGAGACTGGGGAATGATGGCCATGGTGCCCTATTGGGAACGCAGCTTCGATACCAACGCCAATTTCGGAGGAGGCGCGCCGCAGATCGTCAATAGCCGCGTGAACACCCTGTCCGACATTAGACTCATGGGGATGTATACGGGATTTTCGCCTGACATGTCCAAAGGCATCATTTTCGGCCTGAAATTGCCCACCGGCACCTATACCGCATCGGGTTTAGATCGGGATACTCAGCCCGGAACGGGAAGCACAGATGCGCTGCTGGGCGGATATGTCCAGGGGCAGGAAAAGCATTGGGGCTGGTTCGCGCAGGGCATCTACAGCAGCGCACTCAACACCCGCGACGGATACCGGCCAGGCAACGAGCTTCAGATGGTGGCCGGGATGCACTACGACGGCTACCGCCACTCATCGCATCTCGTCCCGTTGCTTCAGGTCAATGCAACGATCAGGAACGAAGACACCGGCATCAACAGCGACACGGCGAATTCCGGACTCGACACCGTTTACCTGACGCCGGGCGTGCTCGTCGACCTCACACGGCATTGGCAGGCCAACGCAACCGTCTATCTCCCCCTCTATCAGCATGTCAACGGCATACAGCTCGTGCCGAAACAGGTGGCTAGCGTGGGGATCACCTACAACTTCTGAAGATCTCCCCCCTTGAGCCGGCAATGCCGGCTTTTTTTCGGTTTGACGGCATCGATTCGTTTGGAGCGCGCTTGACTCGATTCGTCATTTCCATAATACTTGAAATATGGAAATACTGAACGCAGCAGAACTCCTGGCCGCACTCGGGCATGAATCGCGCCTGTCCATTTTCCGCATGCTGGTCGAGGCGGGGCAGGACGGCGTGAATGCAAGCGCAATAGGAGACAAGCTCGGGCTGGCGCCTGCAACCCTCTCCTTCCACCTCGCCCATCTGAGCCGGGTCGGGTTGATCGGCGGCAGGCAGGACGGACGCTTCATCTACTACTCTGCAGATTACGCTGCGATGGATGGCCTTCTGTCGTTTCTGACCAGCAACTGTTGCAATGGCAAATCATCCTGCCTTCCACTTTTGGAAGAATCGACATCAAAATCCTGAATATCTGCCAAAGACCATGAAAAAAACCGTTCTCATTCTCTGCACCGGAAACTCTTGTCGCTCGCAGATGGCCGAAGCGATCCTGAACCACGACCTGTCTGAAAAAATCAGGGCATTGTCGGCAGGAACAAGACCCCAGCCCATCGTCGCCGAGGGCGCGATCGAAGCGCTGAAGCTCGCCGGATTGCCCGTCGAAAATCTTTACCCCAAGGATGTCGATTCGGTCATGAACGAAGCCATCGATCTCGTCGTCACCGTCTGCGACAATGCGAAGGAATCCTGCCCGATCTTTCCCCGTCCCGTGAAGAGCATCCACCTGCCTTTCCACGATCCCCATGGCGAGCCATTGGAAAGTTTTCTCAAGGTGCGCGACGAAATACGCCGGACCCTCGTCGCTGCCGTCAAAACCGAACTCGGAATCTGACATGAGCATCCAATGCGAAGTGTCCGCCAAAAAAGCCGGCGGCGCACCGATCAGCTTCTTCGAGCGTTACCTGACCGTATGGGTTTTTCTCTGCATCGTTTCTGGAATCGCACTAGGGCAGATGGCGCCTGCCGTTTTTCAATATCTCGGCAAAGTGGAATTCGCCCAGGTGAACATTCCCGTGGGCCTGCTCATCTGGGTAATGATCATCCCCATGCTGGTGAAGGTCGATTTCGGCGCATTGCATGAAGTGAAGCGGCATGTGAAGGGAATTGGCGTGACCCTGTTCGTGAACTGGCTGGTGAAGCCCTTTTCGAT
The DNA here is from genome assembly GCA_021811205.1 of Pseudomonadota bacterium. The sequence goes on along the minus strand of JAJZPK010000001.1, from coordinate 26,039 downwards.
GGCTTTCCTGGGCTGGCTTTTCGTCCGTCACCTTTTCGCCCACATGCTGCCTGCCGATCAATTGGACAGCTACATCGCCGGGCTCATTCTGCTCGCGGCCGCTCCATGCACCGCCATGGTATTCGTCTGGAGCCGCCTCTCGAACGGCGATCCGCTCTTCACCTTGTCCCAGGTGGCCTTGAACGACACCATCATGGTGTTCGCCTTCGCCCCGATCGTGGGCCTTCTTCTCGGAATCTCCGCCATCGCCGTGCCCTGGAACACCCTGATCGCCTCCGTCATGCTGTACATCGTCATCCCCGTGGTTCTGGCCCAGATCTGGCGGAAAAAGCTGCTTGCCAAAGGAGACTTCGACGAAGCGATGCACAGGATTGCCCCGTGGTCGATATCGGCGCTGCTCGCGACCCTGATCCTGCTCTTCGCCTTCCAGGGAGAAGCGATATTGAAACAGCCGGTGGTGATCGCCCTGCTCGCAGTCCCCATCCTGATCCAGGTCCTGTTCAATTCCGCGCTCGCCTATTTGCTCAACAGGATGGTGAAGGAAAAGCACAATGTGGCCTGCCCTTCTGCGCTCATCGGCGCATCGAATTTCTTCGAACTTGCAGTAGCCGCAGCGATCGGTCTTTTCGGATTCAAGTCGGGCGCTGCGCTTTCCACCGTGGTCGGCGTGCTGATCGAGGTGCCCGTGATGCTGTTCGTCGTCTGGATGGTGAACAGGTCAAAGGCCTGGTACGAGGCAGGCCTCCCATCATAGTCATATTGACACAAGCTTCCAGATTGTCATACGATTTCAACCCCAAACAACCATCTCGTAAAGGGGAGTTTTAAATGATGAAATCAATGAAGCTGGCAGCAGTCGCTGCCGCATTGATGGCCGTTTCCGCAAGCGCGAACGCTTTCAACACCGGACCTTGCAAATCCTGCCACGCAGTCAACCACGATGTGGTCGGCCCCGCTTGGGACAGAGTTGCCAAGAAATACGGCAGCGCAGACGCCCTGGCCAAGGTTTTCAAGGCAGGCTTCAAGGTTGAAGATCGCAAGATCGCTTCGACCGAACCCAAGTTCAAGGCCCAGGCCGGCACCATGACCGGCATGTACAACCTGTACATCAAGGGTCACGAAGACGACGCAGCCAAGGCGCTTTTCGCCGCAGTCAAGTCGGGCAATATGTAATCAGCGCTTTTGCGTTGAAAAAAGGCGGCCTCCGGCCGCCTTTTTTCATTTGTGCCCGCTGCAGCGCAAAAGAACTACAGATCGATCCCCATGCGGCGCAAGAACGGCAGCAGCGCGAAGTAGGTGCAGACAGTCGCCGCGATGGACAAGGCCAGGCCGAGCCAGAACTCGACGCCATGCCTCAGCAGGACAGGAAGAACCAGGAACAGCACCAGGGAAGGCAGAACGAGCCAGAAAATCTGCGAGGAAAGCTGGGCAATTTGCGTTGAAGAAGATCCTTCTGCACGCAGCCAGATAAACGCCAGCAGGGATGTGAGCGGAAGCGATGCAATCAGGGCTGCGAACCCGGAAGACCGCTTCGCGACTTCGGAAATGGTCACGATGACCAGCGCAGAAATGATGACCTTGAATGCGTAATAGAGCATGAGCGAATGGTTTGAGCGTCAACGATGTCCGCAACATCAAGCGGCCCCGGTATTATGCTCCTTTTCCTTCGAAGGGGGAGCATTCCGGGAAGAATTGTCGCAATTGAAAAGACCGGCAGCCGTGCTTGAATTGAATAGCATGAGCCAACGAAAATCCGACGACAAAATCGGTTTCCAGAAATAGTGCCGAAACCGAAACTTTCCATCAGGACGATCTGCGCAGCCGGCTCATACGGACGCCAGAGCGCTGCTGATGTATTCTTCCAGATGGCTCAGGAAGATCCTGGTCTTCGAAGGCAGATATTTCCTGGTAGGCATGACCGCCCATGCGGACACCGACGGCATGTCCCAGTCCGGAAGCACCCGCGCGAGCTGCTTGAGCTGGACGTATTCATTGGCCACATTGACGGGCAGGATGCCGATCCCGACGCCGTCCAGAACCAGTTGCTGGACCATTCCTGGCGAATTGAGCATGACGTTCCCAGAAGGCGTGCCCGTCCAATCCTGCCTGTCGCGACGGAGTTTCAAAGGCAATGCTCTTCCTTCTGCCGATGAAAGCCTCACCATGTTGTGCCGCATCAATTCCTCCGGACTCGACGGAGGCGGATTCAGCCCAAGATAGATCGGACTCGCATACAGCGCGACATGGAGTTCTCCGATCTTGCGCGCAACAAGGGTCGCGCTGTCGTCCAGCTTTCCCATCCTGATCGCCAGATCGAAGTGTTCCCCGATCAAATCGACGCGGCGTGAACTGAAATCCATTTCCAGACGAACTTCAGGATACTGCTGGACGAAAGTCGCAATGGCGTGAGTCACGGGGAAGATCGTTCCGTATTCATTGGGCATCGAGACTCGCAGCCTCCCCCTTGGCCTTGTTTCATGGCTTTTGATGAAATCGATCGCCTCAGCCGATTCTTCTGCGACTCTCATGCAGTGCTCGAGAAATTCCCGGCCAAATTCGGTCAGGGTCAGGCGGCGCGTCGTGCGGATCATGAGCTTCTGGCAAACCCTGGATTCGAGAAGCGTCAGCCTGCGCGAAACGGTTGCCTTCGGGAGGCCAAGATGGTCCGCCGCGCGAACCAGGCTGCCCTGCTCCGCGATGACCGAGAACAGGATCAGATCGTCCGAAGAGATGCTTGATTGTTCCATATATGGAACATTCTATGTTCCATTTGAGTATTTATCAACGAAATTGGGTCATTTAGGATAGTCACATCGAAGCAACTCATGAAGGAGCTGAAAATGAACAAGACAACCAGGAACCCGCGCCGGATCGAACGGATCGTCGATGGCATCGCGACAAGCGACGGGGCCGGCGTCAGGCTGACCCGCGTGCTGGCGCAGAATCTTCAAAGGCGTCTCGACCCTTTTCTGATGCTGGACGTCTTCCGCAGCGACGAACCCGCGGACTATCTGGCAGGGTTTCCGCCCCATCCGCACCGCGGATTCGAAACGGTGACCTACATTCTCTCTGGCCGCATGCGGCACCGCGACAGCGCAGGACACGAAGGTCTTCTCGAGAGCGGCGACGTGCAATGGATGACGGCGGGAAGGGGTGTGGTTCACTCGGAGATGCCCGAGCAGGAAGACGGTCTGATGGAAGGATTCCAGCTTTGGCTGAATCTTCCGGCAAATCGAAAAATGATCGCACCATGGTACAGGGACATTCCGAATGCAGATATCCCACGATATGAAACGAAACAGGGCGCCTCGGTCCTCGTGATCGCCGGAGAAAGCAACGGAATCGAAGGCGCCGTGAGAAGGGATGATACCGAACCCTTGTACCTGGACATCGTGCTCGAGAAAGGCGGCGAATTCACGACATTCGTGCCGCCAGGACACAACGCCTTCATCTACGTTTACCGGGGAGACTTGATCTCGGGCGGCAAGGCGGTTCTTGAAAACAGGATGGGCATATTCGAAAACGATCCTGATGCGGATGGCATATCGATCAGGACAGCAGACGGCGCAAGGGCGATCCTGGTCGCAGGAAAACCGCTCGGGGAGGCGATCGTTCAGCACGGACCTTTCGTCATGAACAGACAGGAGGAAATCTACCAGGCCATTCTGGATTTTCGAGAAGGCCGTTTTTCGGATCAAGCAACGTCGGCAATTTGAACTTTTTTGCAGTCAACCTAGGAGAAAAAAATGAAACCGCTGGAGCAATACGGGCCGCTGATCGGCCGCTTTCTGATCGCCTTCATCTTCCTGTTCTCAGGATTCGGGAAGGTAACCGGGTTCGATGGAACGGTGGGCTACATCGCCAGCAAGGGCATGCCCTTGCCACAACTGGCTGCGATTGCGGCCATCGTCATTGAACTGGGCGGAGGCATCATGCTCGTCGTCGGATGGAACGCGCGCATCGCCGCAGCAGCGATGCTTGTATTCACCGCATTGACGGCATTGATCTTCCACAACTTCTGGGCCGTGCCCGCAGACCAGGCGCAGAACCAGATGATCCATTTCATGAAGAACGTTTCCATGATGGGCGGACTGCTCTATGTCGTCATCCACGGAAGCGGACCTTTGAGCATCAAGAGGAGGGCATGATCATGTCGAAAACAGTGGTTGTCTATCATTCTGGATACGGGCATGCAAAGCGGGTTGCTGAGCATGTGGCGCAAGGCGCGAAGGCTGCGCTCATCGCAATCGATGCGAACGGCGACCTGCCGGAAGGCGCATGGGAGACGCTTGCATCGAGTGATGCGATCATCTTCGGCTCGCCGACCTACATGGGCTCCCCGAGCTGGCAATTCAAGAAATTCGCGGATGCATCATCCAAGGCATGGTTTTCAAGAGCATGGCAGGACAAGGTATTCGGCGGCTTCACGGTGAGCGCGAGCCTCAACGGGGACAAGCAGGTATCGCTCATCAGCCTGCAGACCCTGGCTTCCCAGCATGGCGGCATCTGGGTCAGCCTGGGCATGCTGCCGAGCAATTCGCATACCGCAACCCGCAACGACGTCAACAATCTGGGCGGCTCGGTCGGCTTGCTGGTCCAGGCAGCTTCCGACGTTGGAGCGGACGACATTCCGTCCGGCGACCTGGAAACGGCGCGCCTTTACGGCGAGCGGGTGGCGAAAATCGCCGAAAAGCTGAATGGGTGAACCGCCCGCGATGCGGATTTCGAGGTGCCTTCGGGCACCTTTTTCATTTCAGGAGCAGTGCCTGTTCGCCACTTACGCCTTCAGCGTGGAGGAAAATTGCTGCACGACATCCACCACCTTCTGGGCCCCGGCGCGGATCTGCTGGATCGCCACCCCCGCCCCGTTTGCGAGATGCACCCCTTCCTCGACCTCGACCAGGCTGTTCTCCATGCTGCTCGTGACCGAATTGCTTTCCGACTGGATGCGCGTGATCATCCCCGAGATTTCCTCGGTCGAACCGCTGGTCCGCTCGGCAAGTTTCCTGACCTCGTCGGCCACGACGGCAAATCCGCGCCCCGACTCCCCTGCGCGGGCAGCCTCGATCGCAGCATTGAGCGCAAGCAGGTTGGTCTGGTCGGCAATTTCCTTGATCGTGTTGACGATCGAAGTGATTTGCGAAGTCCGCGCTCCGAGCTCCTTGACCTGCTCCGAAGAAACGCGGATCTGTTCCGACAGGGCGCGCATCTTTTCCGTCGTCTGCAGAATGATCTTTTCCCCGTTTGAAGAAACCTGTTCCGTTTCGAGAGAAATTTCGTAAGCCATCTGTGCGCTTTTCGATTCCGCCTGGTGCTGCAGCGTCCTTTGCGTGATGTCCGATGCGAATTTGATCACGCGATAGGGTTTCCCGTTCGCGTCGTTGATCGGATTGTAGGTGGCTTCGAGCCAGACTGTCTGCCCATCCTTTGCGACGCGCTCGTATTGCCCGCTGAAATATTCTCCCCGGTTCAGCCTTTCCCAGAACTGCCCGTATTCAGGGCTTGCGGCATACGCTTCCCTGCAGAATTTCCTGTGATGCTGCCCCCGGATTTCTTCAAGACGATAGCCCATCACCCTGAGAAAATTGTCGTTGGCGGTGATCACATTGCCATTCATGTCAAATTCGATCATCGCCATGGAACGGTCGAGTGCGGTCGCCATGTTCTGCAAATGCTCGGCCTCCAGAACCTGCTCGGTCACATCGGATGCGATCTTGACGACCTTGCCCGTCCCGCCCGATGAATCGGCCACGGGAAAATAGGTGGCTTCGAGCCAGATCGTCTCCCCTTGCCTGTTGACCCGCCTGAATTTGCCGCTGAACGATTCGCCTTGCCTGAGCCTGGACCAGAAATTCGCATACTCCTGGCTCTTCGTGTAATCGGGGTCGCACAGCCTGCTGTGATGCATTCCTCTGATCTCAGCCTCGGAATAGCCAACGACCTTGCAGAAATTGGCGTTCGCCTCGATGATCGTGCCGTCCAGGGAAAATTCGACCATGGCTGCGTTGCGCCTCAGCGCCTCAAACACGGCCTTGAGGGGCAGCATTTCCTGCTGCAGCGCGTCTATTTTGGCTTCAAGTTTTTTTGCAGAGCCGAACATCATCGTTCCTTTCTTCTGTTGGATACAAGGCCCCATCCTTCCCGGAAGAGCCTGCGACGTGATGTACCTCTCCAAACCCAGTTTCGACTTCTATTATCATTATCCAGACAAAATTGTACAGTATTGTCCGGGATGGATACGACCAATTCGATTTGCACGTCCCGGAGATCGGCTACGTTTCGCCGCGCGGATGAATGACAACGGTACAGGTCATTCCCGCAACAAGCGCAGCCGGGATGGCATCCAGTCTGATCCGCACGGGAACGCGCTGGGCGAGACGCACCCAGTTGAAGCTCGGATTGACGTTCGCAAGAAGATGCGCGTCTGCCGGATTGTCGCGATCTGATATGCCGTGCGCAATGCTCTCGACATGACCATGCACGGTCTTCCCCGACCCGAGCAGCCTGACTTCCGCCGGATCCCCGACGCTGACTAGCGCAATCTTGTTTTCCTCGAAATAGCCGTAGACCCAGAAGGAATGCTGATCGATCACGGCCAGCTCGGCAGTCCCCACATGCGCGAAATCGCCGGGCCTGACGAGGAGATTGGAAACCCATCCGTCCACTGGAGAACGCACCTGCGTGCGGTCGAGATTCAGCCTGGCCTGATCGCGCAAGGCGCGCGCCTCGAGATAGCGGGCCCGGGCGCTGGCCGCAGCGAGCAGCGCATCCTGCCTGTCCTCCCTGGAAACGACGCTGTCGTCGACCGCCGATCTGCGCGCCGCGTCCCCCATTTTCATGTCGAGTGCGGACCTTCTTTCGTCGACCAGGGCCTGCGCCGCATCCAATGCGTTGCGGTAATGCTCGGGATCGATGGAAAACAGAAGGTCTCCCTTGTGCACGTACTGGTTGTCGCGCACTGCGACCTGCACGACGAGGCCGGCTATGTCCGGCGCGATATCGACCACATCCGCGCGCACGCGCCCGTCCCTTGTCCAGGGCGAATCCATGTAATGTACCCAGAGCAGCCTGCCGAGGAAAAGCGCGGCGACGACCAGTGTCATCGTGATGGCCGTCCGTATTGTTTGATTGGGCTTCATGAACATCCTTTCAATAAACGAATAATCCGGCACCCGAGAACAGGCAGCCGAACACGGCGATCCTGAAAAGGGCCGGGTACCAGACCCTGCGGTAGAATCCGCTCGTTGCAAAAATCCTGTCCAGAACCAGCATTGCGACGCCGGCAACCAGGAAAATCGGGACCAGCGTCGGGATGACCGCGCCCAGTATCTCGACATCTCTCGGCCCGATCATGTCTCCTCCATTGCGAGCACCGAATCCTCATCCATGATGATCCCCTTCAGGAAATGCAGCAGGGTTGCCGTTTTTTTGCGAAAGGCGTCGCCTGTCTCGCCTCCGCAAGCGCGCGACGCCATTTGCAATGCCTGAATGGCTGCCATGCGGTTTTGGACCGAAGGCGCCTCGAAAGCTGCGGCCACCATTTCAAGAACATTTCGCACTGCGGCCTGCAAATGCCCATCGCTTTCCTGCAATGCATGTTCCCTGAGGGCGATCACCGCATGACCTGCCTCCAGCGTAAACAGCAGCCACTCGACGACTGTCCGGTCCGCTTCATCCGCGATTCTCCTGATGCTCCCCGACCTGTGGACAAGATCGCGCGCGCTGATCTCCAGCTTTTCACGCCTGAGCGACATCGGCTCCCTGCAGGCATCGACGACGAGCTTTCTCAGGTAATGGACGGTTCTGCGCCTTGTCCAGCGGCTTCCGCCAATATCGATCAGACCGTACAGCATGCCTGACAGCATGATGGCGAGCATATCCGCGATGACGTCGTTCATGAAGGACGCAGGGTCACTGCTGTAGGACGATCCGAATCCAAGATGCATCAGGAAAACGATGAAGAAGCCCGCACCTATCACCGCCCGATCGGGCCTAGTCGTCAGCCAGGCTGCCAGGGCAATTCCGGGGGATACGGCCAGCGCCAGCATGAGAAAACCTTGCGCATGAACCAGAAGATGAAAATTCGTCCAGTACGCGAACATCGCCCCCAACAAGGCGCCTGTCAGGAATTGACGGATGGTGTGCGTTGGGGACGGCGAAGTGGCGAACAGCGTGCTGGAAACCACGCCCAATGTCACCGCTTCCATGCCGGATCCCCATTCGGTCAGTATCCAGATCGAAGCCATGATTGCGAGCATGATCGCACCTCGAATTCCCGCAAGGGAGACCGCCAGCGGATCGAAATGGATGCCAAGCGAAGGCGCTTGCGCATCGTTGCGTCTCCTGGAAAGCGCGGCATAGGTTCGGGCATAGTTCGCGAGTTCGTCCACCAGGCGCTTGATGAGGTCAGCGCCCACGTCGAAGTCCATCTTCTCCCTGTCAGCACTTTTCCTTGCAAATGCGAGCGCATCGTCGAGATCTGAGCGCAAGGCCGAAAGGCGGGCCGCGACCTCGGCCGCTTCCCTTTCGTTCGACGCAGGAATACCGCCGGGCTTCAATGCTTCCCTGATTTTTCCGCAGACCCCGTCAAGCGCATCGGCCGTGGCCTGAAGCTTCCCTTTCCGCTGCCGCCTGAGCAGCTCGCCTAGCGTATTGAAGGTCGTTGTCGCTTCCATGAATTCCGCATTCATCCTCCCAAGCCTGAGCCGGTAGGAGCGTGACTCGTCGCTTTCCAGGACGGAAGATGCGCGGAATGCCTCGAGGCTGAATATGTCTCCCGTGAGTTGCATCAGCGCTTGCCGGTATCCCGCATCGAGCGGCGAAACAGAGGCCAGTATGGCGCTGAAGTCATGGAAGCGCCGCCTTGCGGCATCCAGCATCGCGCCGCCGATCCGCTTGGGAAATACCAGTTCGCTGACCAGGGTTGCGCAGAACAGGCCGATCGTGATTTCGGAGACCCTGTCCACGGCAATGTCGAATGCCATTTCAGGCCGTGATGCGGCGGGCAAGCCCACGATGCAGAGCGTGTAGCCTGCCAGGACGAATGCGTAGGACTGATGGTTGCGCAGGATCACCGATCCCGCAGTGCAGAATCCGATCCAGAGCGCCATGCTGGTCAGGAAAGGAATGCGCTCCTGGGCGAACAAGGCGACCAGCGCAATGGATGCGAATACGCCTGCAAGGGTGCCGATCAGTCGATAGTAGCTCTTGGCCAGGACCATGCCCGAATGGGATTGCATGACGATGGCCACGGTGACCATGGCCGTCCTCGGCTGCCCCAGATCGAACAGCATGGAAATCCACATTGCGCCCAGGCAGGCGAGCAGCACCTTGATCAGATAGCCGATTTTCGAGGCATCGTCTACGGCCCAGTCGCGCCACGCGCCGCGAAGCCCGATGATTGCCTCCGTTGCGTTCATCTCGCGCCTCCGCCCAGCGCAAGCATGAGCCTCGCATAGGATTCGAGCTTTGCAGCGCTGATTCTTGCCAGATCAGCCTTGCGCCCCAGGACTGTTGCCTGGCATTCGAGCACGCGCCGATAATCGGTCAGTCCCGCATGATAGGCTTCATTCGAGAGCATGCAGGCTTGTTGTGCAAGATGCAGGGATTTTTGTGCTTTGGTCAGCCTGCCGCTTTCCGTGCGGTAAGAGACCAGCTGGTCGGAAACGTCCTTGAGCGCGCGCACAACCGTTTCGTTGTACCGATCCACGGCAATGTCGTAGGCCGAAGTGGAGGCCGAGGCCAGGGCACGGCGCCTGCCTCCGTCGAAGAGCGGCAGAGAGAGCGCCGGCCCTGCCCCTGCCATCAATGCGGCACGGGAAACGATCTGTCCGAATCCCAGCGCAAGAAACCCCGCCCCAGCCGAAAGGTCGATGTTCGGATAGAAGGCTGCCCTGGCCGAATCGACCCTGTTGCCTGCCGCTTCCACTTCCCAGCGCAAGGCCCGCACATCGGGCCGCCTGCCGACCAGATTTGCAGGCAGCCTGTCGGGCAGTCCGTCGGGCATATCCAGCGACAGGCTCGGCCTTGCAATTCGCTCGCCCGCCCCCGGGCCTTCTCCCGCGAGGGCGGCAAGCTCGCTTTTCAGGAATGCGATCTGCTCGTCGACGGATTCGATTCTTGCTTGCGCAAGCGGGAGGGGGGATTGCGCTTCGCTGAGCGCCATTTCCGTCCCCATGCCCGCGTCATAGCGTTTCTTCTCGATCGATGCGCCAAGCTCCAGTTCGGCATACTGCGCGACCGCAATATCGTGCAGTTCATATGCCATGGCAAGGCGCGCATAGTTTCGCACAACGGCGCTTTCGAGTTCGATGCGCACTTCCTGCTCTTCCGCGGATTTGGCTCTGACCTCGTTCAGCGAAGCTTTCCATGCGCTCGCAAGACGGCCCCACAGATCGAGATCGTAGGAAAACGAGGCAATTGCGCCATTGTTCCATTCGGTATGCCCTCCCCATGGCGGCGGTATGAACTGCAGGGCCGTGAAGCGCTCCCGGCTCGAATAAGCGTCCATGTTTGCCTGCGGAAGCTGCGCCGAATGGCGGTAGCTGGCCATCGATTTAGCAAGCGCAATCCGCTCCCTTGCCGTCTTCAGCACCGGATTGCCCGACAAGGCGCGCGAAACGAGCGAATCGAGCTGCGGATCGCGATAGCTTTTCCACCATGCATCGGTCGGCCAATCGATCCTTCTGGCCGAAAGAACGGCCTTCCCCGGCGCAAGCGCGCCTGCGTCCGCCATCTTCGCATCCGGCGCAATTCCGGACAGATCGGCGCAGCCGGCCAGTACGGCCAGCGCAGCCATTATCATTGCATTCGTTATTGTAAGGGACCTAATCATATCGGCAAAAAATCACTTCATGGCATCCAGATTGTCCGCCAGTACCTTGAGGCTTGCGATCAGCTCGCTGCGGCGGCTTTGGGAGAGCGACGACATGAGCGCGCTCACCTTTCGGTTGTAGTCAGGTATGGCCTCGTCAAGCTTCTGCTGCCCTTGCTGCGTGAGGCGAATCAGGAATTTCCTCCTGTCGACCGGATCGGGAAGACGGACAACCAATCCTTCCCGTTCCAGGCCATCGATGAACCCTGTCATGCTCGCCTTGGTGACGCCCGCCTTTTCGGCGAGATCGCTTGGAGAGGACGTCAGGTCGTCCTGGCGCAGCAGCAGCACTAGAACCCACCATCTACCCTGGAGCAGGCCGTGCTGGGCCAGAAGCTTGTCCAGGGCGACCGAAAGATCCGAGCTCGCGCGCAGCAGGTTCACGAAGTCAGAGATCGCCTGGATGTCCGTTCCCGGATAACGGGCAACGAATTTTTCGAGGCTTTTCGAAGTCGGCAATTCCTTGAGCAGCAGCATGATCGATATCCACGGTCTTTATAGTATGGCACCTTACTATATCGCACGAAGATAATCAAGTGGCAAATCATATTGCACCTCGCAAGCGTTTTTAAAATTCACCCCCTGCATCGGGAAATCATCCCCGATTTCCTGTCACATTTGATGGGTAGAATCCATTCCCGAAAACACCCGCTCCAAAACTTGAGCCCGCGCAAGCGGGCTTTTTTTCTGTCCGAACTGCCGTTTGCCGGACCTTCTCTTTTGTCGAGAGAATTACTCTGGTATTATTTCCACAGTACCTCTCGCTCCATCATCCTCATCATGCTCACCTTCGACAACAGTTACGTGCGCGAGCTCGAAGGCCTGTATGCCTTCAGTAGCGCCGAGCGCAAATCGGCGCCGAAGATTTCCAGGCTCAATCTTCCCCTGGCGGAAGAGCTCGGGCTTGAACCCGGCGATCTGGATTCCCCAGACTGGGTTCAGTATTTTTCCGGAAACAAGGTTGCGCCGGGGTCCCAGCCGATCGCCCAGGCTTATGCCGGTCATCAGTTCGGGAACTTCGTGCCCCAGCTCGGCGACGGCCGCGCCCTGCTTCTCGGCGAAATCATCGACCGGAAAGGGCATCGCCGCGACATCCAGCTCAAGGGCAGCGGCCCGACTGTGTTTTCGCGCAACGGGGACGGCAAGGCAGCGCTAGGGCCCATGCTGCGCGAATACCTGATGGGGGAAGCCATGCACCATCTCGGCATCGCCACTTCCCGCGCGCTTGCCGTGGTCGAAACCGGGGAGCCCGTCTACAGGGAGAATGTATTGCCTGGGGCAGTGCTCGCCCGGGTGGCCGCAAGCCATATTCGCATCGGCACTTTCGAGTATCTCGCAGCGCGAAGCGACGTGCGCATGCTCAGGCGCCTCGCCGACTACACCGTTGCGCGCCACTATCCCGAGCTGGAAGGGCGGCCCCGCATCGAATTCCTGCGCGCCTTCTCGATGCGTCTCGCGAAGCTGGTCGCGCAATGGATGGGCGCCGGGTTCATCCACGGCGTGATGAATACCGACAACATGGCCCTTTCCGGGGAAACCATCGATTACGGCCCCTGCGCCTTCATCGAGCACTACGATCCGCGCACCGTCTTCAGCTCGATAGACCGCAACGGACGCTATGCCTACGGCAACCAGCCGGCAATCGCGCAGTGGAACCTTGCGCGCTTCGCTGAAACCCTTCTTCCGCTCATCGACGAAGACGCGGAGAGGGCGGTCGAGCTTGCAACGGATGAGGTGGACGCTTTCGCAAGCCATTACCAGAATGCAAGGCTTGCCGTAATGAGGAAGAAGCTCGGGCTCGCGCGCGAAGAGGAAGAAGATGCCTCGCTTGCCGAAGGGTTTCTCGAGGCGATGCAGGCAGCAGAGGCCGACTTCACCCTCGCCTGGCGCGCGCTTGCCGATGCCGCGAAGGGAGGAGAATCGCTGCAAAGCCTGTTTGCCTCAAATCCAGAAAAGCTGGATGCCTGGCTGCCGCGCTGGCGGGAAAGACTGGCTCGGGAAGAAAGGACCATGGACGGGATCGCGGAAGACATCAGGCGCGCCAATCCCTTCGTCATCCCGCGCAATCACCTGGTCGAGGAGGCGCTGGAAGCCGCAAGCGCAAACGGGGACCTGGGGCCTTTCGACAGGCTGTGTGACGCGCTGGCCGAACCTTATGCCGAAAAGATTTCATTCAGATCCTATTCGCTTCCTGCGCCGAGAGCCCAGACGGAGCGCTACCGGACGTTCTGCGGGACCTAGCATCTGGATTACGTGACCAGGCACTGGTATCCTGTGCCTGGTCACGCAAAAGGAAAGCCATGAAGCGCTTCACTCCCTGCATGGTGGGCTGCCGGAAAAGGGCCGCGCCATGAAATCCAGTCTTCAGGAATCCATAGCCCGTCAGCGCGAGATACTGGAAAGCTGGCTCTCCTCCTCGCTCTCCGTCCTTGCCGAGGACTGCGCCAGAGTCTGGCCGCAGCCGGACGCGCTGGAAGCACGGCTTGGGGCTGGCCTCGCCGAACTGCCCTACTGCAAGTATCTCTATCTGCTGGATGCAAAGGCGCATCAGATCACGTCCACCGTATCCCGAACCGGGCCGATCGAAGCGCATCACGGCCGCGACCGCAGCCATCGCCCTTACATGCTTGAGTCGCTTGGCGGCGCGCATTTCTCCCTGTCCGATGCCTACATCAGCCAGAACGCCAAGCGGCCTTCTCTCACTGCCGTGAAGCGGGTTCACGGAAAGAGCGGGGAATTGCTGGGCTTTCTTGGCGCCGACTTCGACCTGCGCGAACTTCCCGCAACGGAAGCGCTTTACCGTCAGCCTGAAAAATGGGTGCAATTGAAAGGGGACCCCGCGATACGTGGCGGGCTGTTTCACCAGGAGCGGGTTGTCAGCCCGATGGATCAGCAGATGGATACCGTGCTGCATGTCGTCGACGAGCTGATCACGATACACGGGGTATTTCACGCCAAGCTGCATTTTTCCAGCTCGCGCGCAACGATCTGGCAAATGAACGACCCCTACCGCTTCCGCATTCACGGCATCGACGAACTCAAGCCCGACCTCTGCCTCGCCTATCCTCGGGTGGACTATCCATTTGACGCCGAAATCCCGGCTGATGCCGTGCGCGGGATACTGAACGGCTTTCGCGAGCTGCGCTTCATGGACGAGACGATCTATCTGCGCTCGGCCCTGCTCAATATCTTCAACGGCATGATCGGCCTGACCTTCTCCTGCGACGGTTCCCATTACATGCCCTGGCGGGAGTTCCTGGACAAGAAGCTGGACTTCTGGACTGGCACCGTTTGAAAATTGTCATGAGAATCTGGGTCGACGCCGACGCATGCCCTGCCGTCATCAAGGAAATCCTCTATCGAGCGGCGGATCGCGCAAAGATTCCGCTCACCCTGGTCGCCAACAAAATGCTGCGCGTGCCCCCCTCCCCGTATATCAGGGCGCTTCAGGTCCCCGGCGGCTTCGATGTCGCTGACGAGCGCATCGCCAGCGAAGTTCAAGCGGGGGATCTCGTCGTCACGGCGGACATTCCGCTCGCATCCCAGGTTGTCGCAAAGGGAGCGACGGTCATCGATCCGAGGGGCGAACTGCTGACCGAATCCAACATAGCAGAGCGCCTTTCCATGCGGAATTTCATGGAAAGCCTGCGAAGCAGCGGGGTGGAGACTGGGGGGCCTTCTGCATTTTCAGGCGCGGACCGTCAGGCTTTCGCGAACCGGATCGACAGGCTGCTGGCGAAGCGGCGGTAATTCAAGAATGGGGTCGGTCCCCGATTCTCTATGTTGCATGTGACAGCAAGGGGGCGTAGACTTGTTGCATGTAACGGAAAGGGAGCAGGCATGGCAAATGTCAATTCACGCGTTCAAAAACACCGCGCCGCGCTGCGCATGGCAGGACTGCGCCCGGTTCAAATCTGGGTGCCGGATACGCGACGGCCTGACTTCGCAGAGGAATGCCGCCGCCAGTGTCGTCTTGCCGCACAGGCGGACATGGCTGACACCGACATGCAGCGCTTCATGAATGAAGCGCTGGCAGACGTGGACGGCTGGACGGAATGATGCGGGGTGATTTTGTGACCATCGTCATGCAAGGCGACTTCGGAAAGCCTCGGCCCGCACTGGTCATTCAGGCCGACCAGTTCGGCGAACATTCCACCGTTACCGTCCTGCCGGTGTCGGGCACGCTTGTTCCCGCGCCGCTGTTGCGCATCACCGTTCAGCCAATGGCCGAAAACGGTTTGCAGAAGCCCTCACAGGTGATGGTGGACAAGGCAATGACCGTCAAGCGCGACAAGGTGGGGCCTGCCTTCGGACGCATCAACGCCGATGCAATGGTGGAGGTCGAGCGTTGTTTGGCCGTGTTCCTGGGCATCGCCAAGTGATCTGCGCATCACCTTCCAGAACCCTTCAGCACCGAAAGTCATCGTCCCCAGGCAAAGCTCTGAAATACACCCGCCCCGGCAATCCGTATTTCATTCTTGTCCCCGTCCGAAGTTTTCCTGAAATTACAGACGCGCCCTTGGTGGAAGAAATCGGGGAAGGCTGCTGGAGAAGCGGAAGTAATGAACGGGATCTGACCATTTTTCCCCTGTGAATTCAGACGTCAAGCCGCTTCGACTTTGACTTCCGGCGACCTGAGAAGTATTCTTTGATGCATGAAAGTCAATGGGATATTGGAGAAATTGCACAATGACGGCTGGTATCTTGTTGCAGTTCGCGGCAGCCATCGACAATTCAAGCACCCGGAAAAACCGGGCCGTGTTACAGTTGCCGGAAAGCCAAGCGATGATCTTGCCCCCGGCACACTGAACAGCATCCTGAAGCAAGCACGCCTCAAATAGGAGCCATATGCGATACGCCATCGTCATCGAAAAAGCGGAAAACAACTTCTCAGCTTATGTGCCTGACCTCCCCGGTTGCGTGGCTACCGGAGCAACACCGGAAGAAGCAGAGCGCGAAATTCGTGAAGCCATCGCTTTCCATATCGACGGGCTCAGAGAAGACGGCCTACCTGTTCCATTGCCCACAAGCCAGGTCGAGTACATCGAAGTCGCGGCATAACCCGCGCCTGGGTTGAAGTCAGCCCGTCAGGCTTTCGCGAACCGGATCAACAGGCTGCTGGCGAAGCGGAGGCAAAATCGAAATGTTTTCGGAAATAGAGTCTGCACCTATTTCCACCCAAAGAACGTCATGAACTGGATATGCAATTTCGAATTGCCGCCTGAATGGAAGCAGGCTTTGCAATAAATTCCGCCCAATGCAGCTGCAAGTCCAGCAAGATGGCGATGATAAGGTGGTCGACCGGCTTCGATCGAGAAAATTCGGCGGGTCCGCAGCAGGGGGCTTCTTGAAATGCATAGCACATGAACCTATCCGACTCAACGTCGTTTCTGGTGGTGGCCGTTCTTTTCGTGGCTTCCTTCATCCGGTCCGCGTTCGGTTTCGGCGAGGCATTGGTCGCGGTACCCTTGCTCGCCCTCGTCATACCGGTGAGCGTGGCGGCACCCGTGGCCGTCTTGCTCTCGATCACCATCGCAGCTTTGATCGTGTTGCAGGACTGGCGCCATATCCATTTTCGAAGTGCCGCTTCATTATTCCTTGCAACAGTTGCCGGCACACCTTTGGGCCTTTCAATCCTGACCATGGTGAAGGAATCGGTCGTGAAGGCCCTGCTCGCCTGCATCATCATCGTTTTCTCCGCATATCTGCTGAATTCCGGGAAGCAGCCGACTCTGAAGAGCAACAGGCTTGCCTGGCTTTTCGGTTTCGGCGCCGGAATCCTGGGCGGGGCTTACGGAATGAACGGACCGCCGCTCATCGTCTACGGAACGCTCAAGCGCTGGCCTCCCCAGCATTTCCGCGCGACTTTGCAGGGCTATTTTCTGCCGGCGAGCACTCTGGTCATGAGCGGGTATTGGGCAACGGGTCTTTGGACTGCCGATGTCACACACCTCTACTGGATGTCTCTACCCGGCGCCCTTTCGGCAATACTGCTGGGGAGAATGGCGAATCAGCGCATGAAGGGTCCCTCCTTCATTCGATACATGCATCTCGGCCTTATCGTCATCGGGGCGGTACTGCTAACGCAGAGCCTGGCATAAATTGGGGCAGGGCCAATCGCTGATGCTGCTTGACGGCATGGGTGGAACGTATTGGCCTGGAAATTGCCGACGAGCCGGTCGATCTCGCGAGGTTTAGGCTCCCGCTTTGCTTGATGCGATGACGCCGCATTCTTCCATGCTGATAAGAGCGGGGACCCGGCCGACAAGCGTGCCCGTCCTCAGTTCCTGACCGGCGGGCTTTCCCTGTATTTCCCCTGGAATTCGAGCATCCACCCCGGATATTCGGGGGAAAGCCTGCTTGCTTCATCCAGCCTGGAAAGCTCTTCCGGACTCAGTTCGATCCTTCCCGCCGAGAGGTTGTCGTGGAGCTGGTCCTGGGTTTTCGCGCCGATGATCACGGTCGAGACTTCAGGCTTCGCCAGAAGCCAGGCGATCGCGATCGCAGCGACCGATGCGTTATGCGCCTTTGCGATGGGCCGCATCGCCTCGACGCAGGAAAATGCGCGATCCTTGTCGACCACTGGAAAATCGAAGCTGTTTCGCCTCGACCCCTCGGGCCCCTTGCCAAACCTGTCGTATTTTCCGCTCAGGAGGCCGCCCGCCAGCGGGCTCCATACCATGAGCCCGAGCTTCTGGTCGCGTATCAGTGGCAGCACTTCCCGCTCCAGATCCCTGCCCGCAATGGTGTAATAGGCCTGGACGCTCTCGAACCGCTCGAGATTCAGTTTTTCCGATACGGCAAGCGCCTTCATGATCTGCCATGCGGCCATGTTGCACAGCCCGATGTGCCTCACCTTTCCCGATCTCACCATGTCGTCGAGCGTCCTCAGCGATTCCTCGAAGGGCGTGAGCGGATCGAAGGCGTGAAGCTGGTAGAGGTCGACATGGTCCAGCTGCAGGCGCTTCAAGCTTGCATCGAGCTCGTTCATCAGGTGGTATCTCGACTGCCCCCGCCCGTTGGGTAGATCGTTCATGATGCCGGTGGCCTTGGTCGCGACGACGAGCTCGTCCCTGGGAAGCCCGAGATCCTTCAGCGCCTGCCCTAGAAGCATTTCGGAATGGCCGAGCGAATAGACGTTGGCCGTGTCGATGAAGTTGATTCCCGCATCGAAAGCGGATTGCACCATCGCATTGACCGCATCCTGCTGCAGCCCGCCCATCACCTTCCAGAATCCCTCCGAGCCGAAAGTCATGCCGCCCAAACAAAGCTCGGAAACGTACATTCCCGTCCGCCCCAGCAATCTGTATTTCATTCTTCTCCTCCGTCCGAAGTTTTCCTGAAATTATAGACGCGCCCTTGGGAAGGCAAAGCGTGGAACCTAATTCTTTACAATAGCGCGGAGAGTGTGTGACATAAAGAATCTTGTTGCATGCCATTAAAGCATTAGATTGAACAATTCAACCAACTGTCGACCTAATCAGCCCCATAGCAGCACCCAAAATTCATTGTCAAATGCACTTTGCCATATTCGCTCACCAGCATTGCACTTTGTCACGAATCATCGAATAACACACTTTGTGCCATGTGCGGTCACTCGTCTCGTTTATTGAGCGGTCAATCGGATGGCTGCTCGCTGTTGAAACCTGCCATATATAGTATCCACAATTCGACCGAAGCTGTCAGTGGAGTTCAAAGGCTGGAAGTGTTCGGGTTCATGACGTTGGCAAGTTGTTCAGCCCGCAAGTCCGTCTGACTCAAACCAACTGAACTTCATGAAATGCGGTATGGTTCACAGCTTCCCACGTGAATATGTGGGAATGCTGATATTACGCTTTGAGGTACAATATAATTAAAATTTATCCAATCATTCTCGGTGTTCGTCGGACAATGCCACTAAGATTGAAAAAATATGAAAAACAAGCGGTATAAACCAAGAGCGTTTAACGGTATATTGTTTTTTTCGGTTTTGTTAATCGCTATCGCGGCGACAATTCAGGGCGCATTGCAAACCGCTAACGCAGAAGGTTTGGTTACCTATAAATATTCCGACCCTAAAGTAACTGTCCTAAATCAGGCGATCAGTAAACATGGTAGCAAAGCGCTTCTGAACTACCCATACCATTTCAGTGTGTTTCGCATGGAAGGCACGATTGCAATAATGAGTTCGCCGCGCTCACCAGATGTGCCCATCTATCGGGTGCTTGATGCAATTTACCCGAAGCTGGCTGGCAAACCGATGGACAGTCCCGAGTTTATAGCAGCGGAGAAGCAATTGGCCAAATACCAGGGGGAGGCACGAAAGATAGTGCTTGAACAGCCAGGTGTCTCCGGCACGAAATGGCAACTGGATTTGGAATGGCTGGAGAAGCGGGGTATAAAATGATCATGACAACTTGTTGATCCAGGCATCCCAATTGTCGGGTGGATACCGGCTACAAAAACTCGAAAGCACCGTCCGATAACTCGGCATAGAAGTTGACGACGCGCTTCAGATTGCAGAACAGACTGATTCTAGTCGGCACTTGCCGCCGACAGGACCTGATCATAACAATCTAAAGCATATTTTTGCCTTCTCGCATCATTTGAAAAATTCTTAGAGGACATTTTCAAAAATTTAATGATTTCATAACAAAACAGATAGTTGTGTTGATGCGATTATTTAGCGGGAATGATAAGGTTATTTATTCAAACTGTATTTGAGGATCTGATTATGAATGTTGCACAAGCGATCGAAACGCGGCGCTCGGTCAAGGCATACGACGCCAACCACCGCATGACCGAAGCCGAAATGGAAAAACTTATCGCAGGCGCGATGCTTTCCCCCACAGCATTCAACATACAGAACTGGCGTTTCGTCGTGGTCAGGAATCCTGAGATCAGAAAGCAGATACGCACCGTTGCCTGGGATCAGGCGCAGGTGACCGATGCATCGCTGCTGGTTGTGCTGTGCGCGGATCTCAAGGCATGGGAAAAGCAGCCCGGCAGGTACTGGCGCAATGCGGATAAGCCGATACAGGATTTCATGGTGCCCGCGATAGACCAGTATTACCGAGGCAAGGATCAAGTGCAACGAGACGAGGCGATGCGCTCTTGCGGAATCGCCGCGATGAACCTGATGCTGCATGCGAAGGAGATGGGATACGACTCCTGTCCAATGGATGGCTTCGATTTCGATGCGGTAGGCAAGCTCATCAATCTGCCTCCGGATCACGTCATCGCGATGTTCGTTGCCATCGGCAAGGGAACCAAGGAAGCATGGCCTCGAGGCGGTCAGCTTCCGATGAACGAAGTGCTCGTGATGGACAGTTTCTGATCTTCAAACGCTTAAAGATTGCATTAAGATCATTTGTATTAAGATCTTTTTGATCATGAAAGCTAGATGGGATATCCTTCCGCCCGATAATGTCCCATATTTTGAAGGGGAATTCATGGAGCGGAACGGGAAATCCAGCCTCACGACCTTGTCGCTTGCCGCACTGGGCATCGTATACGGCGATATTGGCACGAGCCCTCTCTACACGCTCAACACGATCTTCACCGCAGGGGATCATCCCGTTCCGCTCAATCCCGAAAATATCCTCGGCATTCTGTCCCTGATTTTCTGGTCACTTATGATCGTGGTCTCCCTCAAGTATGTACTGTTCATCATGCATGCGGACAACGAGGGAGAAGGGGGAATCATGGCTCTGCTTGCTCTGGCCCTGAGCAAATTGCAGAGAACCGGCCGGAGAAGAGCTTCGATCCTCTTGCTAGGCATATTCGGAACTGCGCTGTTTTACGGCGATGGCGTGATCACGCCCGGCATTTCCGTGCTGTCCGCCATCGAGGGACTGCAAATCGCAAGTCCTGTCTTCAAGGATTACGTGATCCCCATCACGCTCGCCATCCTGTTTGCGCTCTTCATTTTCCAGAAAAGGGGAACGGCCAGCGTCGGCGCATTTTTCGGCCCTATCATGTGCATCTGGTTCGCAATTCTTGGACTGCTCGGGCTTCTTGGAATCATGGATCAGCCTCAGGTCTTATCCGCCCTGAATCCTCTTTATGGGTTGCGCTTTCTCGCATCCAACCCCTTGCTCGGTTTCCTTTCGTTGGGAAGCGTCGTGCTGGCGGTGACCGGTGCAGAAGCCCTGTACGCAGACATGGGGCATTTCGGGCGGAAACCGGTCCAACTGGCCTGGTTCACCCTGGTCCTGCCCGCCCTGGTGCTCAATTATTTCGGACAAGGTGCGCTTCTGATCCATGACCCGAGTGCAATCTCGAATCCCTTCTACCTGCTTGCCCCAGGCTGGGCGCATTATCCGCTTGTCATCCTTGCCACTTTGGCGACGGTGATCGCCTCTCAGGCGGTCATATCTGGCGCCTATTCGATGACGAACCAGGCCATCAGGCTGGGCTATGCCCCCAGGATGGAAACTCAGCACACATCCGAAGAGGAAATCGGCCAGATCTACGTACCAGGAATCAACTGGGCGCTGCTCATTGCCGTGGCTGCCCTCGTCATCGGGTTCCGCTCCTCTGCGAGCCTCGCTACCGCTTACGGCATCGCGGTTACTGGAACGATGAGCGTGACTACCGTGCTCGCCTTCATCGTCGTCAGGAAATTGTGGGGGTGGGGTATGCTTCGCGGAGCTCTTCTAATCGGCGCTTTCCTGACTGTCGATCTGGCCTTTTTCGGCGCCAACCTGCTCAAGATTGCCGAAGGCGGTTGGTTTCCGCTCTCTTTGGGATTCATCATTTTCACCCTGATGACGACCTGGAAGCGCGGCAGGGTGCTGCTTGCCGATCGAATGAAAAGGGAGTCCCTCGATCTCGTCCCCTTTGTCGATTCGCTAACGGAAGATTCCATACACAGGGTGCCGGGGACAGCGATATTTCTCACTGCCAATCCGGACAGTGTTCCCCATGCACTTCTCCACAACATGAAGCACAACAAGGTGATTCACGAGCGGGTAATTGTTCTGAGCGTCCGAATACTCGATATCCCCCATGTCGGAATGCAGGAGCGTATCGAATACAATAGCTTATCGAAAAACTTCCATCGCATGGTCCTCAAGTTCGGTTTCAAGGACGATCCCAATGTGCCCAAAGCGCTTCATGCGCAGGATGTCTTGCATATCGAGCCAATGGATACCTCCTACTTCCTTTCCAGAGAAATGCTGATTCCCAAGGCAAGTCCGAGGATGGCCCTTTGGCGCGAAAAGCTGTTTGTTGCGATGTTCCGTAATGCTGGCAGCGCGATCCCTTTCTTCAGAATTCCGCCAAACAGAGTGGTCGAAATTGGCACCCAGGTGGTCCTGTGATTGTCGTACTGTAGTTCACACGGCGTGTGGGAGTGATGTCCGAACATCAAGTTCCGGAAAATCGCCCGTAGCGTTTACGAGAAGGCCCGCGATGTTGCGCGGCATATAACGGTCCGATTGTTGACGTAAATTCCATATAAACCAAGGTCGACAGAAGCCGAACAACAGGCACCCACGAGTTTCACAAAACCACATCTCCCTCGCTTCTAAAACCGAGCATATCCGTTCCGCCGCGATCCAGAGGCATAACCGTTCCGGAGCGGAACAGTTATGGATTGAGGGACATTTGTCCCGTGAACCATATTCCTGCTGGTGTATGGAACCATTATTCTGCCACAAGATACCTTCTCACGAGTATCTTCGTTGCACGAACCCCACATTACGTTTCTGACGTGGAAGTATATTATTGCCAGCCTGGTATCCACAGAATGATAATGTTACCTAATTGCCTTGCACTAACTATTACCAGACCCTGACCATGTCATCTTCAGAAAATAAAATAGATAGAGCAACCCTGAAAGAAAACCTGCTTGCCCACTTAGGAGCACAGGGGTTTTCTGTTGCTGAAAAGAAATTGGCATTAACCTCAGGGCAAAAAGACATCTTACGTGAAGCACACGCCATGGCATGTGCGCACCAAATTGAGCGTTCAAAATCCGGTCTTGTGCGTTTCGAAAGTCGCCTTATCGAATCCCTAGCTGACGGCCAAGAAATCAATCCAGAAAACATTTCTCCTCGGCTTATCGAGGTGACAACTGAAACTACAGAAGAACTCCTCTTCCGTTATACAAGGCTTCATTGGAGCATCCCGGTTTCCGCCGACTACGGCCGCCGTTTGCGCTTTTTAGTTTGGGATGACGGACACAATAAACTTATGGGAATTCTTGGACTATCTGACCCGGTTTTTGCTCTTGGTGCACGCGACAAATGGGTCGGATGGGACAGAGATCAGCGGAAAAATAGACTTGCAAATGTGATGGATGCATTTGTTCTCGGTTCTGTACCACCCTATTCAAATTTACTTGGTGGCAAATTAGTTGCTCTCGCGACAGCCTCTAATGAAGTTAGGGAGGCCTTCAACCGTCGTTATGCAAACAAGGAAACTTTAATTAGTGGGCGACGTGTTGGACCGCTAGCATTGATTACTACGACTTCAGCTTTGGGAAGATCGTCAATCTACAACCGTTTAAAATTTGGAGACCGTACAGTCTTTGAATCAGTCGGTTTTACCAACGGTTCAGGCGATTTTCCATACATGAATGGCGTCTATCATGATCTACGTCAGCTTGTAACCGAAGAGAGCACCCCCACAGCAAAACATTCAGAATGGGGAAAAGGATTTCGCAATCGCCGTGAAGTTGTTATCAAGGCACTGAAGCTACTTGGTCTGCCACGCAACTTAATTTATCATGGCATATCTAGGGAAGTGTTCGTTATCCCATTGGCTGCTAATACAAAAGATTACTTGTGTGGTGAGACCGATGAAATTGATGCGTTTGACCTATCCTTTGGAAGACTTGCAGGTTATTGGAAAGAACGCTGGGCCTTACCACGAGCTATGAGAGACACAACTTATACCGAATTTCGGAAAGAGTCTTGGCGCTTGTGGAAAACTCGCGGAATTATGTAGCAGCCGCACAAAATCAATGTATTCAATAGATTATAAAGTATCCTTACCTTGCCGGATAATTAGCATCGAGCCACTTGTGCCAGTCCCGTGCAAAGTGAACCAGATCGCCATCGTGCATAGCTGTTGTCGATCCTAAAGAGTCATGCAGGAATTGGGTACGGTACGGCTCTGGAATGTCCGAAGGACGGACGTATTGCCCGATTCCCTCGGAAAACCCGATTGGAGTTTTCCTTGCTTCTTCGAGCGCATCCATATTCACGCCTTTTTGAGCAGCCGTTTCAGTATGTGATTGCTGCCATTCATTGACAAAAACAAAGTGTTATTTTCCGCCATGCCAATCAGTAATTAGCTTCGGTGTGATGCCAAATACTAGAACAGGGCATCCGCCGTGCCGTCCGGCATTGAGCCGATAAAGCAGCTTGCCCATCCAAGTTGTGCTAGCCCCATACTTGGCCCTCACGGTTTCCCCGGTTTCTTCACCCTTCTTGTTAAGCTTCGGGACTACTTCAAACACAGGGTTGAGGCTTGCGCTGCGCGTTACCAGTACGCCAGCGCTGATGAGACCACATTCATGGAATGCCCGAAGTGCATACAGGTCTCGGTCGAAAGTCTGGTCCTTGGAATTCCATTCCAGATCGAACGCAACGCGACCCTTTACATAGTCAATTTTGTGACCGTCAATGAAGTTTTCGATCAGTCGTGGCTCGCTCTCAGGAAGCTTTATCTTGCGGGTCTTGCCGTTCTCCAGAAATTCTTCGTCATATTCCTTGGCTCTCACGAGCAAGTCGCCTTGAATACGAGTTTCGACCCAACCTTCAGGCCGCAACGTGCGGGAAAACTTCTTGGGCATGTCCGACTCATTGCCGCCAGGCATCCCGATCTCTCTCATAGTGATGCGGAAATCGAGTAATGCCTGCTCGATCTGCGCTAGCTCATCGGGGTATGAATTGGCAAGGATTGCAGCCGCATGGCGGTAGCTATACACGTCATAAAGCGCCCGGACTTTGGCGCTTATGTATTTCTCGACATCCGTAGGGTCGTCTGCGTTAGGACCTGGGCGCAAAGCAACATCGCCATCGTCCTCTGTCATCAAGTCATCTGCATCTTGTTCTTCTTGGCTATTCATACACTTCGAATTCCATCAGGATGAATGCCAATAATACTTGATTTACAAATGAAAAACGATAGGCGTTACGGGCAAGCCTCAACAAGCTCAGACTGTGAATGATTGGAATACGTTTTCCATGTTGGGTAGTAGGTTTCATCCGCCTGATTGCCCCATACGGTCCAATTCTGGCGCTCACCACGGGCAAACATTTCCAGGAACGGTCCAGGGCTGCAAGCTTCGATGAGGGGGTATTGTTCATCCGGTTTGCGCGAATGCTCACGCTTCCGCGTCGCGAGAAAATTAACCTGGCTTCTAGCAGGATCGAGGGTCCGAGCATTCTTGCCCCGAACCCCGAACAGAATCAGTTCGGTGACGTTACGGAAATAGAATCCAACTCCGCGCCCATCCGGGCCGCCATCCTTGCGGATTTTGTGCCATACGAGATTGCTCTTGTACTGGAAACCCCAAGCTTGCATGACCGCGAGCCCTTCCGGCAGCAGTGCATTCGGCACCCATAAATACAGGTGTGAAACTTCAGCCGCAGCTTCGGCAACGGGAAGCCTTTTGATGGCATCGAGATCCATGGTGCCATACCGTGACAGACGTTTGTGTTCAGGTGCAACTTTTCCGGTGCGATTCTGAAATTGCCATGGCGGGTCAGCAAGAATAGTCCCGAATTTTCTGCCGTTCAGAAAACGTGAGAAGTCTGTGGCTGCGTCTAGCTGGATAGCAGGTACATCATTGTTTTCATCTTTCATGCGCCACCTCTATGGTTGCCAATGCATCTGTGCGTCACAAATGCAAATCGGTTTGTTTGCTGCCGCCAAAGCGGCCTTTGGCCGCGCCGCCCCTGACTTTATTCGGAGTAATATCGAGACTGCCCAAAGCCTCCTTGAAGTCCAGTTTGTTGTCAGCCATCAATCCCATCAATACGGCCACGATGGCCCAATGAGACGGCACTTCGCCAGTCTTTTTGTAATTCGTGATGGTGTTGCGATTGATTTTCACCAGGGCTGTAAATGCCTTGACCGAAAGCCCGGCTTTTCCCAACTGTCGTTTGAACTCATCGTATTCCATATCTCGTTTATACACGCTATTTTTAAGTCCGTCAACACATCATTTTAA
>JAJZPK010000134.1 GCA_021811205.1 Pseudomonadota bacterium | reverse complement strand
TCCGATCTTACCATCCCGTGGCCATGGCCATAGGGCTCGCACACAAGCTGGCCAACCCGAGTGCCAGACAAATCCTAGATGCTTTCATTTCTTCTCCTTGGTTTGTTTGTTGTTCAGACAACGCAGCAGCAGCCAGAGCGTTGACAGCAATCCTATTGTCCCGACTACAAACGATAGCATATTGAATAAATATTTCAAGTTGGTGCAAGCATGTGCCATGTGTGGGCTATATTCGAATTAGAAGATGGAGGCGGCTCATGGATACAGAACAGGAATTGAAATCGACCGTTCGGGAAATGGTGCGGGAGGGAAAGGGTATTCTGGCTGCGGACGAAAGCCTTCCCACCATCGCCAAGCGCTTTGCGCCATATGGCATAGAATCGACCGAGGAATCGCGGCGTTCTTACCGGTCCCTGCTTTTTTCGACCCCCGGGATCGAAGAGTACGTCAGCGGCGTGATTCTGTTCGAGGAAACGCTGCGTCAGCGGGACGGCGAGGGCAGGCTCTTTCCTGAAATGCTTTCCTCGAAAGGCGTCGTGCCCGGGGTCAAGGTCGACAAGGGGGCAATCCCTCTTGCGCATTCTCCTGGGGACAAGATCACGGAAGGGCTCGACGGCCTTGCCGCAAGGCTCGGACAATACAGGATCGAGGGGGCGAAGTTCGCCAAATGGCGTGAAGTCTATGTCATCGGCGCAAAGAATCCTTCCGAGCAGGCCGTCCTTGCCAATGCCGAGGTGCTGGCCCGTTATGCTGCGATCTGCCAGGAGGAAGGGCTCGTTCCCATCGTCGAACCCGAGGTGCTGATTGATGGGGAACACGACATGGCGCGTTGCCTTGAGGTGACAGAGGCCGTGCTGCATGCCGTATTTCATGCGCTTGGGCGGCACAAAGTGGTGCTCGAACATATCTTGCTGAAGCCGAGCATGGTGCTGCCCGGCAAGGCTTTTGCGAAAAAGGCTGGTCCGGAAGAAGTGGCCGAGGCAACGGTCCGGGTGCTGCGCAGAGCGGTGCCTGCGGCAGTGCCGAGCATCAACTTTCTGTCTGGGGGGCAGGGACCCGAAGAGGCGACGGCCAACCTGAATGCAATGAACGCGCTTTTTCCGGGGCAACCATGGGCGCTTTCCTTTTCCTACGGACGCGCTCTGCAGCAGCCTGCCTTGGCGGCCTGGGCCGGAAGAAGCGAAAATGCGGAAAAGATGCAGCAAGCCTTCCTGAAGCGCGCGAGGTTGAACGGTTTCGCCAGAAGGGGGAGGTACCTGTCTGAAATGGAGAATGAATAATGCGCTATATCCGTTGGTTTTCCGAACTTGGCGTGGGGGATGTCGACCTCGTCGGGGGGAAAAATGCGTCCCTGGGCGAAATGTACCGTGAACTTGCTCCTCAGGGGGTAAGGGTGCCGAATGGTTTTGCCATCACGGCCGAGGCTTACCGCTACACGCTGGACGAAGCCGGAGCATGGCCGAAGCTTCATGCGGCCCTTGACGGGCTGGATGTCAACGATGTGGACGATCTGGCAAGGCGCGCCCAGCTTGCGCGGGATGCGGTTTACGGGGCGCCTTTTCCCCATGACCTGGCTGCCGAAATCGTCACGTCCTATGAGAAACTCGTCCAGGAATACGGGCCAGAATTGACGGTGGCGGTCAGAAGCTCCGCAACTGCGGAGGACCTGCCGAATGCAAGTTTCGCCGGGCAGCACGAAACCTACCTCAATATTTCCGGAAAAGAGCGATTGATCGACTCGGTGAAGCGCTGCTTCGCCAGTCTGTTCATGGACCGCGCCATACGCTACCGCGCGGACAATGGGTTCGACCACTTCAAGGTCTACCTTTCAGTGGGCGTGATGAAGATGGTCCGGTCAGACCTGGCTTCCAGCGGGGTGATCTTTTCCATCGATACCGAAACGGGTTTCCGCGATGTCGTGTTCATCACGGGTGCATACGGTTTGGGTGAGAACGTCGTTCAGGGCGCGGTCGATCCGGATGAATTCTATGTGTTCAAACCCGCTCTTGCAGCAGGCAAGCGCAGCATATTGCGCAGAAGTCTGGGCAGCAAGGAAATCAAGATGATTTATTCGGAAGCAGGCACGCGCAACGTGCCGACGCCTGCTCGAGACAGTGAGCGTTTTTGCATCCTGGACGCAGAAGCGATCGAGCTTGCCGAATTCGCTGTCAGGATAGAGCGTCATTACAGCGAGAAGGCTGGCAGAGTCATGCCGATGGACATGGAGTGGGCGAAAGACGGTCTGGACGGCAAGCTGTACATGGTTCAGGCAAGGCCGGAGACGGTTGCATCCAGGAAATCCGCTGATTTGCTCGAGGAATACGCGCTGGAAGCGCAAGGGGCAATGCGCGTGACAGGCCGGTCCGTGGGGGCGAAGATCGCATCAGGTCGCGCCCGTGTCATCACCGATGTGGCCAAGCTCGATGAATTCAGGCCGGGCGAGGTGCTGGTTGCAGACACCACTACCCCTGACTGGGGGACGGTGATGAAGCGCGCCGCCGCGGTCGTAACGAACAGGGGGGGGAGAACCTGCCATGCCGCGATTGTGGCCAGGGAACTGGGCATTCCCGCGGTGGTGGGGTGCGAGAATGCGACTGAAATCATCAAGACTGGAGAGGAGGTGACCGTTTCCTGCGCGGAAGGTGATGTCGGACGTGTCTATTCGGGCATCCTTCCCGTCAAGAAGACGGTCACGGACTTGTCCTCGCTGCCGAGGCCGAAGACGCATCTCATGATCAATATCGGCAATCCCGACATCGCCTTCAAGACCCGGTTCCTGCCAAACGACGGTGTGGGGCTTGCGAGGATGGAATTCATCATCAACGAGTACATCAGGGCGCACCCGATGGCGCTCCTCCATCCGGAGAAGGTGAGGGACGGCAAGGAACGCGCAGCGCTCGAAAAGCTGGTTCGCCACCACGAAAGCCCGGAAAAATTCTTCATCGAAAGGCTTTCTGAGGGCGTGGGAACGATTGCCGCAGCCTTTTATCCGAAGCCGGTCATCGTGCGCATGTCCGATTTCAAGACCAACGAGTATGCCTCGCTTCTCGGCGGGAAATGGTTCGAGCCTGAGGAGAGCAATCCCATGCTGGGTTTTCGCGGCGCATCGCGCTACACCCATCCAGCCTATGCCGAAGGCTTTGCCCTGGAATGCCGTGCCATGAAGCGGGTGAGGGAAGACATGGGGCTTCCAAACGTGAAGCTGATGATTCCTTTCTGCAGGCGGGTCGAGGAAGGAAAAAAGGTGCTCGAGGCGATGGCGGAACATGGATTGAAGCGTGGAGAAAGTGGTCTCGAGATCTATGTCATGTGCGAGATCCCGAATAATGTCGTGCAGATCGATGCGTTTTCGAAGATTTTCGACGGATTTTCGATAGGATCGAACGATCTTACCCAGTTGGTGCTCGGCGTCGACCGGGATTCCCAGATCGTTTCCTTCGATTTCGACGAAAGGGATCCGGGCGTCAAGGAAATGATCCGTCTCACCGTTGAAGGCGCAAGAAGGAACGGGCGCCATTCGGGAATCTGCGGCCAGGCGCCTTCGGATTATCCGGAGATGGCGGAATACCTTGTCGAAATTGGCATCGATTCGATGAGTCTCAACCCGGATACCCTGCTTGCGACGACCCGCCATGTGCTGGAGGTGGAGAAGCGTCTGGGCGTGCTTCCAAGGTCGCAGTCCGAAGATGCGTAAGGCTCAGGAGTCGATTTTTCTGCAGTAGCAGTAGATGAACTTCTGTATCTTGCCGGCTGGGGTATGGTGCGTCTCTTCCTCGTGTCTGAGCAGCTTGAAGGGGGAGCCGAATTCGGCGTGAAGGCCTTGTGCGTTGTAGCGCATGACGGGCAGTCCGCTGCATTTGTCCGGCCCGTCTTCGGCGAAGGTGGCAACGATCACATGCCCGCCTGGCCGCACTGCCTTGAGCACCGCTTCGACGTAGGCGTGGCGCTCCTCCATCGATGTGAGGAAATGGAAGACGGCCCGATCGTGCCAGATATCGAAAGCGTGATGCGGTAGATTGGCCTCAAGAATGTTCGCTTCGATCCAGTTCACTTTTGACGCGTCGGCTCCGAGCCTGCTTTGCGCGGCGAGGAGGGCTGCGCAAGACAGGTCGAGTACGGCAAGTTTCGAGTAGCCTTCATTCAACAGGTCGTCGACGAGCGTGGATGCGCCTCCTCCCACGTCAATGATCGGCGATGATTTTTTCACCCCTGTATCCCGGATGAGGCGCAGCGATTCTTCTGCATGCGCCTGGTACCAGCTGACACCGTCAGATGCCTTGGTCGAATAGACTGTCTCCCAGTGTTCCTTTGTTTGCACGGAATATCCTGTTGGTCAGATTGATCAAAGATAATGCCTTTTCACCGGGTTTGCAACTGGGTCAATTTTGATGCCGTCCCTTTCCCTTGCGCTTGATTTTTCCGTCTTCGGGGGCGATTTCGATCGTGTTGCCTTTTTTCTTTTTTGCCGCGAGTTTTGAGGCGGTCATGGATCGTTCGAGCCAGCTTTCTGCCGTCTCCCCTTCGTGGAGGCGGGAGAGTCCTATCGATATCGTGATTCTTCTGTCGAGAAGCCCGAGTTCGCGCTTCAAGTCCAGGAAGTTGGATTGCCTGCTGAAGCCCAGTGTTGCATCCATGCTTGGCATTTTCCTGTCTCTTGCCCACCAGATGCGCTCATTGCCGTTTCCGATGTCGACCAGAAAGCCTTCCCAGTCCTTGTAGAAGATGTCGAATTTGGATTGCTTCATGGGCCATGCCAATGATTTCTTCTTGATCTGGTCTTGTGTTATGCCCAGTGTCAGTCGGTCGGTGATCCTGAGCACGTCCTCGGCTTTTTGCAGGTTTTCCTCGTAAAACAGAATGCAGAGATGCCTGGGGGTGATGAAACCGATCACGTCTCGTCGCTTGATCCTGAAATCGATGGCAAGCGCTGCCCACTTGAATAGTTTGGACGCGTTTGCCTTGCCATACCGCTTCTCGATCTTGGTCGCCTTGTCGATCGCGATGATGGTCAGCCAGCAGGGCTTGTCCAGCGAACGCGCAGTGTATTCGCGGAGCAGTTCCCAGAGTTCGTCCCCGTCAAGGAAGCGGTCGAATTGCTGTCCAATGGGCATTTTATGCCTGCTGTGGGGCGAGTTGAATGGACGCCGCATTTTCTTCGGGTTGCACCAGAGCGGCAGTCTGGGAGTTGTTCCTGTATATCCTCTGGCAAAGCAGGGCGATGATTTTCCTGGACAGGGTTGGGCTGTCCCTGAGCAATGCTTCTAGCGTTTCCGGTGTGATCACGAACAGAAAGCAGTCGGAATCGGCCAATACCGTTGCAGTTCTCGCTTCGTTCAGGAAGTAGGCCATTTCGCCGAATATTTCTCCTGGTTTCAGGATGCCGAGCTTGGATTTCCCTGATTCCTGCTCACGGTAAAACCCGAGCTCGCCCTTGTACAGGTAATAAATCGTGTCCGATTTGTCGCCCTGGCGTATGACCATTTCACCTTTGTTGAAGGGCTTGCCATATTTCTGGAAGATGCGGGAAGAGCGCCTGAACAGGAAATCCTCGATTTTTTTGGCGAATCCCGTCTTTTCTGCGCTTTCGATGAAAATCTTCTCGAGGGCGATGATGTCGATCTTGCCCGCGCATTGGAGAAATTGTGCCCAGAGATAGAAGATGACGAAGATGGAATAGACGCAGATCAGCACGAAAACCATGTTGCCGATGGTGCCGTAGGTTTGGTCATATTGCGCTATCTTCGGGCTGTCGATAAGAAAATGCTTCAGGGCCAGGATCGAAAGCGCACACAGCCCGCTGCTGGCCAGAGTCAGATTGAATCGGGGTTTCTTGGGCGTGATGCGGTAATAGGCTGAAAAGATCACATACCAGAGCAGCAGTGCCGGAAACAGGTATCTGATCGCATGGAACAGTCCGGTCAGCAGGAGGTTGAAGAAGGGCTGGCTGGTCAGATAGAGGTCGAGATGGTCGTTGATGTAGCTCCCCGATATCGCAAGCGCTACGACCAGCATGGCGAGCGGGACGATGGACAAGGAGATGAAGCCCGAGGAAATGGCCCCTCGCCTGCCGAAATCGGAAAAAATGATCCCGAAAGAGTTTTGCACCGAGTTCAGGAGCCCTCTGGAGCTCCAGATCAGCGTGAGGGTGCTGACTCCCCCTGCCAGTTGCCCGATGCCCGAGGATCTGTTGAGATTTTTGAGGAGATTGATGTCGAGCATCTGGTCCACGCTTTTGAAAAGCGGGAAGAATCGCCCGTAAAGATCCGGATAGTCGCCCAGTATCGAATTGAAAATGAAAAACATCAGCAGGATGAGCGGGATGGCAGAGAGGAGGAAATAATAGGCTGCGGCCGCCGCCTGATTCTGCATCTCGGTTTTCATGAACAGGTTCAGCGTGACATAGCCTACTTGCGTGAACCAGCTGATCCTGTCTCGAATATGGTGAAAAGAGCCATTCTTCGGCGCGGTTTCCATTTGCTTCCCCAATTCTGCATGTTATAGCCGGAACGGGGAGGCAGCTGGTCCTTCAAGGTGAACCTTTTTTGTGGCCTATCCCCAATGCTTTGTTTTATTTGCAATGACCCCATTATACATAGGGATAGTCTGATTCCAAATTTTGTTACGGATCAGTTCTCTGGGCGGTGGCCGAGCGCCCTGGACAGGGATTCGGCCGTCTCGACGACGAGCGCAATCCATTCCTTGCGACGCCGTTCGATTGGGGCGGAAATGGAAAGTCCTGCGACGACATGGCCGCTTTCGTCTCGTATCAGGGTGCCGATGCACCCGACGCCGATTTCTGCTTCCTCGTTGTCGAGCGCGTAGCCGCGTTTTACCGCAGACTGGCATTCCTTGGTGAGTGCTTTCGCCTTGGTGATGGTGTTGTCCGTGTAGGCGGGAAGCTTCGTGCGATCTGCATAACTTCTGCAAGCGGCTTCCCCTTGTTCGCCGAGCATCAGCTTGCCGACGGCCGTGACGTGCAGCGGTGCGCGGCTGCCGATCACCTGTTCGACGCGCATCATGCGTTTGGCCAATGCGCGCTCGATGTAGACAACCTCATCACCTTCTCTCACGGTCAAATTGACGGTCTCCCCGATCCTGTCGCGCAGCGCTTCCATCAGCGGAAGCGCTGTTTGCCTGATATCCGCGTCCGAGCCTGCGCGGCTGCCCAACCTGATCAGCTTTCTTCCAAGTCGGTAATTGCCGCGTTCGGTACGCTCGACAAGACCGTGTTCCGCAGCCGAGGCGAGAATTCTGAAAGCCGTGGAAGGATGAAGTCCGGTTTCGGCGACAAGTATCTTCAGGCTGACCGCTTCCTTCTGCAATGAAATCGCATCCAG
>JAJZPK010000133.1 GCA_021811205.1 Pseudomonadota bacterium | reverse complement strand
TGGTGTCATTTACCCTGAAGGGGGCGGGATATGCCGTCGTCGAAGCTTCCGATGGGCAGGATGGACTGAACAAGGCCAAGAGCGGGACTTTCAGCCTGATTCTCACCGACCAGAACATGCCGAAGATGGACGGCATCACCCTGATCAAGTCGCTGCGGGCCATGCCGCAATACAAGAGCGTGCCCATCCTGATGCTGACCACCGAATCCGGGGAGGCGATGAAGGTGCAGGGCAGGGCTGCCGGCGCAACGGGCTGGCTGGTCAAGCCTTTCGATCCTGCAAAACTGCTCGAAGTCGTGAAGAAGGTGATAGGGTAAAATCATGTCAATCGACATGAGCCAGTTTTACCAGATCTTCTTCGAGGAAGCCGAAGAGCATCTGGCTGAAATGGAAAGGCTCCTGCTGTCGCTGGACATCGACCATCCCGGCGACGAAGATTTGAATGCGATATTCAGGGCCGCCCATTCCATCAAGGGAGGGAGCGGCACTTTCGGTTTCTCCGACGTCGCTGAAGTGACCCATGTCCTGGAATCCCTGCTCGACAAGCTGCGCAAGGGAGAGCTCGCGATCAGAAAGGAAATGATCGACTCTTTCCTCAGGGCGATGGATGTGATCAAGCTGCAGCTGGCCGCCCACCGGGGCGAAGGCGAGCGGGACGAGGAGGCCGAGAAAGCCATATGCCAGCGAGCTGGAAGCGTTTTCCGAGCCGGAAGAGCCCTCCAGGAGCATCGAACTCACCCTGCAGCCCGGCGAATATGACGCGCTGCTTGAGCGATTGAAGGAAATCGGCAAGGTCGACATCGTCGAGCACGCAGAACAGGGACCTTGGCGCATCAGGATAGAGACACCGCAAAGCGAATCCATGGTCAGGGAAATGCTCGAATTCTTCCTTTCCCCGGATGCATTCACGCTTTCCGGCAACTTCGCTTGCGGCTCTGACAAGCACTGAGTCTTATTGTTCTGGCTGCAAGCGGGACATTACCTCCTGAAATTCCTCAATTGGCACAGGCTTGCCGAACAGATAACCCTGGTGCGCATGGCAGCCGTTGCGTTCCAGGAAATCGCGTTGCTGCTCCGTTTCCACTCCTTCGGCAATGACGTTCAGGCCGAGGTTGTCGGCCATGCCGATGATGGTTCGGACGATTGCCGCATCGTGCGGGTTGGTGGCGATGTCGTGCACAAAACTCTGGTCGATCTTGACCTGATCTAGCGGTAGGCGCTTGAGATAGGACAGCGAGGATTGTCCGGTGCCAAAGTCGTCCAGCGAGAAGCGGATGCCGGCGCTGCGTAGTGCCTGCATCTTGGCGATGCTGTCATCGATGTTGCGCAGCACTAGGGATTCGGTCAGTTCGAATTCGAGCCCGAGCCTAACCGGATCGACGCCGGTTTCCCCCAGTATTGCAAGCACCTGCTCGACAAAATCCGGCTGGCGGAACTGCCGTGCGCTGACGTTGATGGCCAGATGCAAATGACGGGTGAGCGGATCGGCCTGCCATGCCTTGATCTGCGCGCAAGCCATTTGCAGTACCCATGCGCCGATCGGCACGATGAGGCCGGTTTCCTCGGCAAGCGGGATGAATTCCGCGGGCGGCACCAGCCCCCGCTTGGGATGCTGCCAGCGCAGCAGTGCCTCGGCCCCTACAACCCTGCTTTCATCGACCTGTATCTGGTAATAGAGCCTGAGCTCCCGATGTGGCAGCGCCTGGCGCAGGTCATCCGCCAAGGCAGCACGCCTTTCCAATTGCATCTGCATGACTGGATCGAAAAAGCTCAGGGTATTATGCCCTGCTGCCTTGGCCTGATACATCGCAGTATCGGCACGCTTGAGCAGATCGTACATGCTCGTGCCTTCGTTGCGGAACAGGCTGATGCCAATGCTGGCCGAACTGTGATATTCGATGCTGCCAAGATCGAAAGGCCGGCTGATGGACGACAGGATCTTCTCTCCAACGTCCCGGGCTGCTGCTGCGGCTTGGCTGCCATCTTCCCCTAGATCCTCGAGCATGATAACGAACTCGTCGCCGCCCAGGCGAGCGACCGTATCGCTGTCGCGCACGCAGTCCTGAAGACGCTTGGCGACCTCAATTAGCAGCAGGTCGCCGATGTCGTGTCCGCGGGTATCGTTGAGTGTCTTGAAGTTGTCCAGATCGAGGAATAGCAGCGCCCCGTAACGCTGGCTGCGTGTGCTGGAGGCCAGTGCCTGCTGCAAACGGTCCCGCAACAGGCTCCGGTTGGGCAAATTGGTGAGTGGATCATGGAAGGCCAAGCGGTATATTTTCTCGTCCGCCTCCTTGCGTTGCGAGATGTCGGAAAACACTCCGACATAATGCGTTGCCTGCCCATGCTCATCAAGCACGGCTGTAATGGTCAGCCATTCCGGGTAGGCTTCGCCATTCTTGCGCCGGTTC
Source organism: Pseudomonadota bacterium (assembly GCA_021811205.1). The sequence goes on along the minus strand of JAJZPK010000133.1, from coordinate 4,964 downwards.
CAGAGCTCTCCTTGCCAGTATTTGTCACGGGCGAGGGTTTCCCACATGCTGCGATAGAATGCTGCATCCTGCCGTCCGGATTTGAGGATGGCGGGTGTCCGGCCGATCGCCTCAGTTGCGCTGTAGCCGGTCAGGCGGGTGAAGGCACGGTTGACCCGCAAGATCCGGTTATCCCGGTCGGTGACCAGCATGCCTTCCTGTGTTTCGAAGGCCGTTGCGGCGATGCGCAATTGCTGCTCGCTTTGCCTGCGCTTGCTTTCCCGGTCGAAGTTATCCAGCGCAAAGGAGACGTCGCGAGACATCTCGTCCAGAAGGCCGATCATCTCCTCATCGAATGCACCGGGATGCGCATGATAAACACAGAGCACCGCAATTAGCTTCCCGGCACGTGAAATCGGAAAAATTCCCCTCGATCCGAATCCGTAGCGCAAGGCGCGTTCATGCCAGGGTTTGATCATCTCGTCCGCCGGAAATTCGTTGACAACCACATTGTGGTTCTCGCGCCATGCAATGCTGGTCGGCTCCCGCCCTTCCGGCGCTTCTTCTTTCGAAGAGATCACGAGGCCGTTCAGATAATCGACCGCCCCGTAGCTCGCCGCCGGTTCGATCAAGCCATTAGCCTCGTTCACTTGGCCGATCCAGGCCAGTTTCAAGCCGCCGAAATCCACCGCCATCCTGCACACTAGCGGGAACAAGGTGGACCCGTCGTCCATCCGTACGATGGCCTGATTGATTTCGCTGAGCGCTTTGTAGAGTTTCGTCAGTCGTTCGTTGCGTGCTTCCAGCGCCTTGCGCTCTGTAATGTCGCGTCCGATGACCATCAACCCCTTGCGCAGGCCATCTTCGTCGAACATCGGCATCTTGCGCGTCTCGACGATTACGTATTGGCCCGCTTCATCTGTAAATCTTTCCTCGCCCACCAGCAATCGTCCGGCCTGCCAAGCCCGCTCATCGCCCGCAACACATCCTTCGTGTGCTTCGCGGAACTCCGGTTGCAACTCAGCCAGTTCCATCTCAGTCTTGCCCTGCCAAGGAAGGTTGTGCGCTTGGAACATCTGCTTGGCAGCTTCGTTGATAACCGACCAGCGTCCCTCGCCATCCTTCAAGAAAACCGCATCGGGAATGGCCTCGATCAACGCTGTCAATTGTTCGTTATGGCTCGACACCTCGACCTGTCTTTCGAGTTCGATATGCTGGTCGCGCAGGGGTTTGTAAACCAGGACATAAAAGACGGGGGAAACGAATACAGTAAGCAAGAGGGGATCGAGCACCTCCCAGAAGATCAATCCCCTGCTTCGATAGAGCGATTGGAGAAAGCTGATCAACAGCATGACCAGCAGCTCGACCACCAAAACGATCATGCCGATCACGATTACGACCCCGCCAGGGGTCAGACCCATTGCCAATCTTTTCATGTTGTTTCTTCAGAACCCTGGCATTCTTACTGGGTTCAATTTACACCATGCGTCCCGGCATGTCGAGGTAAACCAAGTGGGGGATTCAGCTAAATGCTGTGGCATTATGTTCAATATTCATTGAATATGTTGGAATTGGTATATTAAACAGAGAGGGCACGGGATTGTATTTGCGACATGGAATATGGAATGGGGGGGCCAATCCGCTGCATTGCCCCTCTTAATCCTGATATTCAGGCAAAAACCTGTCCCTAAAGGCATAACCATTCCGACCTAGATGGGCATATCCGTTCCGATTAGGAAGGGAATTTCCCCCCCCTCTTCACTTTAAAAGCATAACCGTTCCGATTAATGTCATGGATATATGCTATTTTTAGAAATTAAGCATAATAAAAATTTCGGGAGAACTCACGATGTTCAATCACTGCTGTTTACTCAGATCAGCCCCCTTTGCATAGCCAGCATCCGGCGCATTCCTTCCGTATTTTTGAATAAGAAATAAGCCCACAAAATATGGACCAGTTAGCTGCCAGTAGGCTACGCATCCTGATCTTGGAAAGCTCCGCGTCGGATGTGGCGCGCATGGAAGAGGCATTGCGAGAAGTCTCTGTCGACTTCCAATCCAAGCAAGTCGACTCGCAAGACACATTCGCCGAAGCGCTGGATGATTATCACCCGGACATCATTCTTTGCAGTTACAGCCTGCCTGGATTCAATGGCATGACTGCATTGCGACTTGTCCGTCAAACCCACCCCGAAATTCCGGTGATCATGATTACCCATCCGCTCACCGATGTTGAGGCTGTTGAACTGATACGGGCCGGGGCCAAGGATTACGTGCTAAAAGAGCGTTTGATGCGCCTGCCATCGGCTGTTCAGCACGTACTGGATATGGAGCGAGGCATCCGTGCACGCAAGGAAACCGAACAAACCATGCGTGAAACGATTTCGAAATTGAATCTGTTTCGCGCCCTGATCGACCACTCTAGTGATGGGATTGAAGTGATCGACCCGGCCACGATGCATTTTCTCGATGTCAACGAAACGGAATGCCATAACCTTGGGTATGCACGTGATGAGATGCTGGCAATGACCGTTGCGGACATCGATCCACTTGTTACTGCCGAATTAGAAAAAATGATTGCAGCGCAAATGGGCGAATCAAGGAACGCACGTTTTGAAAGCATGTACCTGCGCAAGGATGGGTCGATGTTTCCAGTAGAGATCAACGCAAAATTGATCGAGCTCGACAAACCTTACATTCTCAGTATCGTCCGCGATATTACAGAACGCAAGCAAGCGGAAGATGCACTTCGTACAGCCCACAATCTGCTCCACACCATTGTTGAGAATGCGCCTATACGCGTCTTCTGGAAAGATACTGAATCGCAATACCTCGGCTGCAATACGGCATTTGCACACGATGCCGGTATGGATAGTCCTGAAAATATAATTGGCAAGGACGATTTCCAAATGGGTTGGCATGAACAAGCAGATCTATATCGAGCCGATGACAAACGGGTGATGGACGATGATACGCCCAAGCTCGACTATGAAGAACCACAGACGACGCCAGATGGCAATGCAATATGGTTGAGGACATCCAAGGTTCCGCTGCATGATGAAACTGGAAAAGTATTTGGCATACTCGGAATCTATGAGGACATCACAAATCACAAGAAAACCGAACTCGAAAGAGAACAATATTTCAAATTTTTCAACTCATCCACAGACCTGATGGGAATTGCCGATCCGAACGGTGCCTTCAAGCAGGTCAACCCCACTTTTTTGAATACGCTGGGCTACACCGAAGCTGAGATTCTGGCTAAACCTTTCATCGAATTCGTACATCCCGATGACCGTCAGTCGACACTCGATGAAATGAAAAGACAGCTCGATCAGGGTTATTCGCTAGATTTCGAGAATCGCTATATCTGCAAGAACGGATCGATTCGCTGGTTGTCATGGCGGGCCAACGTCAATTATGACGAAGGCGTGACTTACGCAACCGCACGTGACATTACCGATCGCAAGCAGGCCGAGAAGCTCCAGAAGAAGCTGACACGCGCATTGATGCTCCTGAGCAGAAGCAATTCCACCCTCGTCCATGCGGATAGCGAGCGCGGATTGCTTTCACAAATCTGCCACCTTGCCGTTGAGTCTGGAGGATATCTGATGGCCTGGGTAGGGTTTGCCGAAAATGACGAGTACAAAACAGTCCGTCCAGTTGCCAAGGCCGGGCATGAAACGGGATATCTGAAGAGGGCGAATATCACTTGGGCCGATTCCGAAAGGGGAAGAGGGCCTACCGGGACTGCAATCAGAACCAAAGCCATCCAGATCAACCAAAATATCCTGACAAACCCGGCAATGGAGCCATGGCGGAAGTTAGCTTTGATGCGTGGCTACCAGGCGAGCATCGCACTGCCCCTTATTGAAGACGATCGTTCTTTTGGTGCACTCATGCTTTACTCAGGGGATGCCGACTCTTTCGACCCTGAAGAAACAGCGCTCCTTGCCGAGCTTGCTGCTGATCTTGCGTTCGGCATCAGCACATTGCGCACGCACAAGGAGCGTGACCAAGCCATGCTGGAAAGAAGGCAATACATAGAGAAACTGAGGAAAAGCCTGGAGGATGCGCTGCAGGCCATTTCCGCTACGGTAGAAATGCGTGATCCCTATACGGCGGGACATCAGAAACGGGTCGCAAACATCGCCGTTGCCATTGCGAGGGAATTGGGGTTATCTGAAGAGAGAATTCACGGCCTGCGCCTTGCTGCCATCGTGCACGATATCGGTAAGATCCATATTCCGGCCGAAATGCTAAGCAAGCCAAGCCGACTGACCGACATCGAGTACAGCTTGATCAAACTGCATCCGCAGGTTGGCTTCGACATCCTCAAGGAAATCGATTTCCCCTGGCCGATCGCCAAAGTCGTGCTCCAGCACCATGAACGAATGAATGGATCAGGTTATCCTCTTGGGCTCAATGGTGAAGAAATCATCTTGGAGGCGCGCATACTTTCAGTTGCCGATGTCGTCGAGGCAATTTCGTCGCATCGCCCCTACCGTCCAAGCCTTGGGAAGAAAGCTGCACTAGATGAGATCCGCAAAAACAAGGGAATCCTCTACGATGCTACCGTGGTCGATGCCTGCCTTAAGTTGTTTTCAGAAAGGAAATATCGATTCCCGTCTATTAAGAACTGAAGCAACATGAACGCGAATAGTTTTGTACACAGACGTCCTCCGGCTATATGGGATATTCCAGAACATCGTGCGTTTGTTCTTGGCGCGAAGCACCTGTTCACCAAATAGAAAAGAAGACGTTCAGGGCGATCCGTGTCTGAGCAGCGGGTAACTTGGTGTATTCCGTTGAAAAACTCGATGCCAATTTCGAGATTCCTTCCGCCACAATTACATTGTCGGCTAGATTTTCATCATTTGGTCAAGTCCAAAATTTGCTGTAAATTCGCTTCGCTCGGTTCACTGACGTTCAGATCTTAGCCGGCGAGAGCGACGATACTTTTGCTCTCGGTGGCGGTTTTGCGG
>JAJZPK010000132.1 GCA_021811205.1 Pseudomonadota bacterium | reverse complement strand
TCTATGACAAGACGCTCGCAACGCGAGCTTCTTGCGGCGCAGGCTAATGTGAGCGCAGCGAACGTTAAGCCCGAAGGGCGGCCGCAGGCAAAGTAGGTCACCGCCAGGCTCCTTCCAATAAAAACCCCCGATTCCGCAAGGATCGGGGTTTTCTATTTCCAGTCGCCGTTTTTTTGATGATTTGGGATTCAAATGGGTAACCGTCCGGCGGATCCACATTGAACGGAGCATGAAGCTAAGCGAGGATATGTGCATGGGCAGATCCGGGTTTTCCCTTCGGGCGGATGCCGGGCTAGTTGCTTGTCCGGGAATCGCGATAAATCGAGACTGACCCTGTTTTCGTTGTTTTCTCTGTTTAATCGAGACTGACCCTGTTTTCTAAGCGCCTGCACGAGAGGCTTCACATTCCATACGAGAGCCTGCTTTCGGGCGTAAGCAAGGAAGCTACATTCTTTACGTTTGACGTAAAGCGTAAAGAGGTCTATATTGGAGCATGATCAAGTCGTTCCGTTGCAAGGACACGGCTGCACTTTACGGCGGCAAGCGTGTCGGAAAATTCGAGTCGTGCCGGAGCCAGGCTGAAAAGAGGCTCGAGATCCTCGACAATGCGAAGACCATCCAGGACCTGATGGGGCTGCCGAGCAACCGCTTCGAGGCTCTGGGCGGCGACAGGCAAGGGCAGTTCAGCATAAGGGTCAACCAGCAATGGCGCCTGTGCTTCGAATGGAAAGAAGGGGATGCGTACGAGGTGGAAATCGTCGATTACCATTGAAGGAAAGGAAATGAGAAACGCAATGCGCCCCATCCATCCGGGCGAAATACTGAAGGATGAGCTCGGAGAAATCGGGCTCTCGGCGAATGCCCTCTCCAAGGCCCTTGCCGTTCCCGCAAACAGGATCACCGCGATCCTCAACGAGCAGCGCGGCATTACCGCAGACACTGCCTTGCGCCTTGCCAGGTATTTCGGAACGACCCCAGACTTCTGGATGAGTCTGCAGGCGAGCTATGACGTCAAGAAGGCGCGCGAAGCGGCCGGGCTCGAGATCGAGAAAGCGGTTTCCCCCAGGGAAAAAGCCGCAGCGTGACGGGTTGCGGGAACCGCCCATCAATTCCAACTGCTCGATCTGGCAGGTGTCGATCTGGTGCGAAAGGAGAGACTCGAACTCTCACGCCGTAAGGCGCTGGAACCTAAATCCAGTGCGTCTACCAATTCCGCCACTTTCGCGCTGGGAGCATGCTAGGGTAAACGGTGGCATCGGTCAATAGCAGAGTAGCTGCGCAATATTCGCCATGCGCTTCCCATATCAAGTATAATCGTCCTGTCCCCATGTTTCGGAAAAACGATTGCCGCCCCTGCACGGGCGCTTGATTTTCTGTAAAATTTTGGCTGTTTGGTAAGAATAAAGCTTTTAAATCAAGGATTATTGAATGCAGATGAGCGAAAATTCCAGCTCTTTGGAGCGGCGTATCGATGTGGCAGTGCCCGTTGCGAAGTTCAATCAGGAAGTGGAAAAAAGGCTGCAGAAGCTTGCGCATACGGTCAAGCTGCATGGGTTTCGTCCCGGCAAGGTTCCGCTGAAGGTGGTGGCACAGCAATTCGGCCCGCAGGTTCGCCAGGAAGTGCTCGAGAGCGAACTGGAAACCCGTTTCGTCGATGCCATCAAGGATAAGTCGCTGAAAGTCGCCGGCTTCCCGAAATTCGAGGCGAAAAAGGGAGAAGAGGGCGCGGAACATCTCGTTTTCGGAGCGATTTTCGAAATCTATCCCGAAGTGGCGCTTGGCGATATTTCAGGAGCCAAGATTACCCGGCCTGTTTTCGAGGTGACGGCGGCAGATGTGGACAGGACGCTGGAGACCCTGCGCAAACAGCGTGCGGTTTTCGAGCCTGTCGATCGTGCGGCGGAATCGGGCGACAAGGTCGATATCGATTTTGCGGGGAAAATCGACGGGGAAGCTTTCGAGGGCGGCACTGCCAAGGGTGTGGCGATCATGCTGGGAGAAGGAAAAATGATAGCCGGATTCGAGTCGGCTATCATCGGCATGAAGCCGGGCGAGACGAAATCCGCCAAGGTCACTTTTCCGAAGGATTATCACGGGAAGGAAGTCGCGGGGAAAAAAGCGGTTTTCGAAATCACGCTGAACCGTCTCGAAGCGCCGAAACTGCCCGAATTCGATGCCGAATTCGCCAAAAGCCTGGGGGTGGAGAATGGCGACATGGAGGCAGTACGCGCCGAGATAGAGGCCAACCTGAAAAGGGAAGTCAAAAGAAGGATACAGGCTAAACTGAAGGATCAGGTGATGCAGGCGCTGCTCGATTCGACCAAAATCGAATTGCCCAATTCGCTCGTCGAAATGGAAAAATACCGTCTGATCGACCAGGCCAGGCAGGATCTCGAAGCGCGCGGGATGAAGGATATGCCGATTCCGCAGGATATGTTCGACGAGCAGGCAAGGCGCAGGGTCAATCTGGGCCTCATCCTGGCCGAGCTGGTGAAGACTCACGAACTGCACGCGAAGCCGGAGCAGATCAGGGCAGTCATCGAGGAATTTGCCGAGAATTACGAGCATCCGGAAGAGGTGGTAAGATGGCATTATGCCGAGCCTTCGCGGCTGAACGATGCCGAGTCTTTTGCACTGGAAGAGAATGTGGTGACCTGGGCGCTGGGGTCGGCCAAGGTCAAGGATGAGGCGGTCACTTTCGAAGAATTGATGGGGAACTGAAATGTCGCAATTTGAACGCTTCGAGCCGCAAGGACTCGGCCTGGTGCCGATGGTCATCGAGACGAGCGGGCGTGGGGAACGTGCCTACGATATCTATTCCCGCATGCTCAAGGAGCGCGTTGTTTTTCTGGTCGGACCGGTAAACGAGGTGACCGCCAACCTGATCGTCGCCCAGCTCCTGTTTCTCGAATCTGAAAATCCGGACAAGGACATTCACTTTTACATCAATTCTCCGGGCGGTTCGGTTTCTGCAGGACTTGCGATTTATGATACGATGAGATTCATCAAGCCCGATGTCAGTACGCTCTGCATCGGACAGGCAGCCAGCATGGGCGCTTTCCTGCTGAGCGCGGGCGAAAAGGGCAAGCGCTACTGCCTGCCCAATTCCCGGGTGATGATCCATCAGCCCATGGGCGGATTCCAGGGTCAGGCCACGGATATAGAGATCCATGCAAGGGAGATTCTCTATTTGAAGAGCCGCCTCAATCAGATGATGTCGGAGCATACCGGGCAAACCCTGGAAGTGATCGAGCGAGACACCGACAGGGATTATTTCATGAGTGCCGAGGAAGCGGTAAGTTACGGACTGATAGACAGCGTTCTTTCGAGCAGGACGGCTGCCTGAATGTCCGGAATTATGAAGGGGATTCGCAATGTCGGATAAGAGCGGCGGTGAAAAAATGCTTTATTGTTCTTTCTGCGGCAAGAGCCAGCAGGAAGTCCGCAAACTGATTGCAGGTCCTTCCGTCTTTGTTTGTGACGAGTGCATCGAATTGTGCAACGACATCATTCGGGAAGAAGCCCAGGAGCAGTCGGAGAAGCTTGCGCAATCGGACCTTCCTGTTCCTCACGAGATCAGGGAGATTCTGGACCAGTATGTGATCGGGCAGGAGCCTGCCAAGAAAATCCTCTCTGTCGCCGTGTACAATCATTACAAGCGGCTCAAGAACCTTTCCAAGAAGGACGATGGGATCGAGCTTGCCAAGAGCAACATACTGCTCATCGGGCCGACGGGGTCGGGCAAGACGCTGCTTGCGCAGACACTGGCAAGGCTTCTGAACGTGCCTTTCGTCATGGCGGATGCGACGACGCTGACCGAAGCCGGCTATGTCGGCGAGGATGTCGAGAACATCATCCAGAAGCTGCTGCAGAAATGCGATTACGAAATCGAGAAGGCGCAGCACGGCATCGTCTATATCGACGAGATCGACAAGATTTCCAGGAAATCCGATAATCCTTCCATCACCCGCGATGTTTCCGGGGAAGGGGTGCAGCAGGCGCTCCTGAAACTGATCGAGGGTACGATCGCTTCCGTCCCGCCGCAGGGGGGAAGGAAGCATCCGAACCAGGAATTCGTCCAGATCGACACCACCAATATCCTGTTCATCTGCGGCGGCGCCTTCGACGGACTGGACAAGGTGATCCGCGCGAGGTCGGAGAAGGGCGGTATAGGCTTCGGCGCCGAAGTCAAAAGTCGCGACAACCGCAAGGATGTGGGGGCCGTGCTGCGCGACGTGGAGCCCGAAGACCTGATCAAGTACGGACTGATTCCCGAATTCGTCGGAAGACTCCCGGTCGTCGCCACCCTGGAGGAACTCGATGAGTCCGCCCTGATCCAAATTCTCACTGAGCCGAAGAATGCGCTCACCAAGCAATACCAGAAGATGTTCGGCATGGAAGGCGTCGAGCTCGAAATCCGTGAGCAGGCGCTGCATGCGGTGGCGAAAAAGGCTTTGGCCAGGAAGACGGGCGCCCGCGGATTACGCTCCATTCTGGAGAATTCGCTGCTGGATATCATGTTCGATCTTCCTTCGCTCAATAATGTGGCCAAGGTGGTGCTTGATGTCGGTGCGGGCGGAGAGATCAAGCCTATACTGATTTATTCCGACCAGGCCAAACTGGCCGACCTGGCCTGATCGATTCTAAATGATGGTGCATGGGCTTGAAATAAGCCCATGTTGCCCCCATACCATCATCATCCAACTTTGAGGTGAGTCATGATGTCCGATCCAGCCGAGAACCAAACCAGTCAGCTTCTCATGCCGCTACTGCCGTTGCGCGACGTAGTGGTGTTTCCGCACATGGTGATTCCGCTTTTCGTCGGGCGTGCAAAATCCATCCAGGCGCTTGATGCGGCGATGGAATCCGGCAAGAGCATCATTCTCGTGGCGCAGAAGTCCGCCGCCAAGGACGAGCCTTCCGCCGAAGACATGTATCGCATCGGCAATGTGGCCAATATCCTGCAGATGTTGAAACTCCCGGATGGGACGGTGAAAGTTTTGGTCGAGGGGTCGCATCGTGCCGAAATTCTGGAGATACTCGACCGTAAGAATCATTTCGAAGGCGTCGCCAGACTGATCGAGACGGACGAAACGGAAAATCACGAAATCGAGGCGATGAGGCGCGCCCTTCTCGCCCAATTCGACCAGTACGTCAAGCTCAACAAAAAGATTCCTGCCGAAATTCTGACATCTCTTGCTTCGATAGACGAGTCGGGAAGGCTGGCGGATACCGTTGTCGCACATCTTCCGCTCAAGCTTGAGCAAAAGCAGGATGTGCTGGAGATTTTCGATGTGCAGAAGCGCCTGGAGCATCTGCTCGGACTGCTCGAAGCGGAACTGGACATTCTGCAGGTGGAAAAACGCATCAGGGGCAGGGTCAAGCGCCAGATGGAGAAGAGCCAGCGCGAATACTATCTCAACGAGCAGGTGAAGGCGATTCAGAAGGAACTCGGCGAAGGCGAAGAAGGCGCCGATTTCGACGAGCTCACGAAGAAGGTAGAGGCTGCGCAAATGCCCAAGGAAGCACGGGCAAAGGCCGACTCGGAGCTGAAAAAATTGAAGCTCATGTCTCCCATGTCGGCTGAAGCGACCGTCGTGCGCAATTACATCGAATCCCTGGTCTCTCTTCCCTGGAAGAAGAAAAGCAAGATCAGCAGGGATCTCGCTACAGCCGAAGCCATCCTGGAAAAGGACCACTATGGACTGGATCGGGTCAAGGAACGCATTCTGGAATATCTCGCGGTGCAGCAGCGCGTCGATAAGCTGAAAGCCCCGATTCTCTGCCTCGTGGGGCCCCCCGGCGTCGGCAAGACGTCCCTGGGGCAGTCGATCGCCCGGGCGACCAACCGCAAGTTTGTCAGGATGTCTCTGGGCGGGGTTCGGGACGAAGCTGAAATTCGCGGCCACAGAAGAACCTATATCGGATCGATGCCGGGCAAGATATTGCAGAACATGGGCAAGGTGGGGGTCAGGAATCCGCTCTTCCTGCTCGACGAGGTCGACAAGATGGGGGCTGATTTCAGGGGTGATCCTTCCTCGGCGCTTTTGGAAGTGCTCGATCCTGAGCAGAACAGTACTTTCGTCGATCATTACGTCGAGGTCGAATACGATCTGTCCGATGTGATGTTCGTCGCGACCGCGAACACGCTCAACATTCCTGCGCCCCTTCTGGACCGGATGGAAGTGATCAGGCTCTCCGGCTACACCGAGGACGAGAAGATCAACATTTCGATGCGCTATCTCATCAAGAAGCAGATGAAATACCACGGCCTCAAGGAGACCGAGCTTTCTGTTTCCGAAAGCGCGGTGCGCGACATCGTACGCTACTATACCCGCGAAGCAGGTGTGCGCAGCCTGGAGCGCGAGATCGCCAAGATCTGCCGCAAGGTGGTGAAAATGCTGCTTCTGAAGAAGTCGGAAAGGACCATCACGGTCAGCTCGCGCAATCTGGAGAAATTCCTCGGGGTCAGGCGCTACAGTTATGGCATGGCGGAGAAGAAAAACCAGGTCGGGCAGGTGACGGGCCTTGCGTGGACCGAAGTCGGCGGGGATCTCTTGACGATCGAGAGCGTCGTTCTTCCCGGAAAAGGCAAGACCATCACGACGGGAACCTTGGGCGAAGTCATGCAGGAGTCGATCCAGGCAGCGCTTTCCGTTGTGAGGAACCGCTCCAAGGCGCTCGGCATTGCCGAGGACTTCTACCAGAAAACCGATATCCATATCCATCTTCCCGAAGGAGCGACGCCCAAGGACGGTCCGAGCGCGGGGATTGCGATCTGTACAGCGATCGTGTCGGTGCTGACCGGTATTCCGGTTCGGGCGGATGTGGCAATGACCGGTGAAATCACGCTGAGAGGTGAGGTTCTGCCCATAGGCGGGTTGAAGGAGAAACTTCTGGCCGCCCACAGGGGCGGAATCAAGCATGTCTTGATCCCCGAGGAAAACGTCAAGGATCTTTCCGAAATTCCGGACAATATCAAGAACAAGCTCGATATTCATGCGGTCAAGTGGATAGATCAGGTTATTGATTTTGCGCTAGAAAGTAAACCTGTCGCGCTTCCCGGAGCTGCCGAGGATGCCGAGGTCGAGGCGATCCCGGCCAAGCTGGACGAGGTGGCGCAGGCTGTCGTGATCAAGCACTGATGCTCCGGGAGGCGCAGAAACTGGTGCCTTCCTGTTGTGGGGCTGTGAAAAACGTATTAGAATCGCAGTGCAATGCTTTGAACGATCCTTGCGGGTTTGTGCTTGGCGACGCGGGATATTTGTCAATTGTGTAGAGAACGTAAAGGGGATTACATGAACAAATCTGAACTTATTGATGCAATTGCTGACTCCGCAGATATTTCCAAAGCGGCTGCTGGACGCGCTCTTGA